>JBBQLA010000172.1:0-5911 GCA_038327485.1 Acidimicrobiales bacterium | reverse complement strand
GGGCGACGAGGAGATCCTGATGGAGGTAACGACCGCTCATGATTCCAGCCGCAGCTTCGCGATCATTGAGCATCGGGAAGAGCGAGATGTCACTGAACTCGGATCCGGTCGCAGTGAGTTTCTTGAACCGACGCAATTTCGGACCAGAGCCGTACAGGACGCCCTCCTGTGACAACGGCACTGCGAGCCGTGGGGGTTCATCCAGGCGTGGTTGATGGCTACCTGGGCGGAGCGCGCTCCTGTAGACGGTTTCGATATTCGGCCGATCGCCTCACAGGTCCGAGAACATCAGCTCTTCCAGGTCGATCTGATGGGTCTCGAACCGTCGCTCGAACGCTGCACGACAGCATCTCGTCCCTTCATGCGATTGAATACTTCGGGTTGGTGAGGTACTCGGATCCGCTGGATCCTCTCGGTCACGGGGCTGGAATCCGATCACTCCACAAGATGTTCCCGGGGGACACTGCTTTCCGTCGGTACCGATTGGACAACAGCACGTGGCGTTCAACGCGCACCGGTGTTCTCTGTTGGCTGGCTCTCCCGCCACGTTGATGAGATGTTCGAGCTCGCACGATTTTCCTATGACGACGACGGAGGAGATCTGCACGAGGGGATCAATCCGCTGGAGGTCCTTAAGCAGGCTGCGAGCTTTGGTTACAGCTATGGATGCGGGGTCTTCGAGCTCGTCAAAGGCACTGATTGATCGGCTTTCGAGCACGCGACCGGAATCCATCGGTGATTCCGACTGAATAGGCAAGTGAGAATGGCCCCGCCAACAGTCCAAGGGATGCAGCGTCACCAGTCGGCACGCCCGCTGCTCTGGCACCGACGGCGACCGCGAAGCATCCCCCGACAACGACGGGCGGGACGACGCGTGGTCGGCGGATTGCGAGGAGCAGGCCGATTGCGCCGACGACGAGGACTGCTTGGAATGGTCGCCAGAATCTCAGACCCGGTCGGAGATGCCCGTCCACCAGCACGGCCCCGCGGTGTCGAGCATTGCGGAGGAAGTCCCGCAGGCTGATGCGCGGGTAGTAGGTGCACTTGAACGACGGGGAGATGTTGATTCGCCCGTGTCTCAAAAGCTCGCGGATCATGAGCGTGTCATCGTTAGCGAGCTTCGGGTCGTCGCTCAGCGAGTGGGCGCTCGCGGCAGCCCCGATCAGCCATTCTCGTGGCGCGAGGAACATGGTTGTGCCCTTTGGGTACCAATCGAATTCGTCCTCGCCATACGAGGTGGTTCTCGGGTTTGCGAGGTATCTGCGCCAGGCCAAGAACGCGATGCCGTCCCAGAATCGGGTCCAGGGCGCCCGAGTCGAGGCCGTGACCGCATGACCGTTCCAAATGGTTCGTTCCGGATGATTCTCGATCTCCATTCGAACGAACGAGAGCGAATCCTCATCAATGTGGACCCGACTGTCGAGGAAGAGCACCAGATCCCCGCGTGCCTCGCTGAGCCCGAGACGACGGGCGGCAAGTCGGCCACAGTTCGGTTGAGAAATGACCCTCACCGGCGGTTTGCCCAGGTCGCTCTCGAAGATCGACGCCGTTGCATCGGTCGAACCGTCGTTAACGACAACGATCTCTGTCCCAGACCATCCACTGCGTTCGATCGCTATGCGGAGACGGGCGACGGTCTCTGGCAGCCATGCTGACTCGTTGAACGTCGGGAGGACCACGCTCACAGATGTTGTGCTCTCGGGCCAGCCCATCCTCTCAGTCTCGGTCAACGGTCCAGGAGATCGAAATCCATCGGCGGCCGCCGCTAGTGTTGCGAGGTGAAGTTGCCCCTGACCCGTCAGGGAAACCTGCAACGGTGGGTTCTATTCAGCACATTGTCGGGGATCGCTTTGACGCCGGCGCTCTTCACGCCGGTAGTGGCTGACGACTTCGTGCTTCCGTTCAACCAGATTCTTAACGCCGGACTGAACCCCATCACCATCGTTCGCTGGGCGGTCACGTCCGCACCGTCAGCTGGCCACTTCAACTTTCTCGGGCAGATCGTCGGCGGTGCCAGCGGGCTGATCTGGATGCTCTTGATCAGTGCGACTGGACTCTCCCTGCCGACGGTTCTTGCAGCCACCAAGCTTGGGGTCTTCATCCTGAGCGTCTGCGCGGGGGCCAGATTCTTGCGCGAAGGTTTCGGGTTGGCGGACATCGTTGTGTCACGGTGGCGGTCCCGGTCGTTGGTGGGCGTTGCGCTTTTTGCCACACTGCAACTGCACATCCCGTGGTCCAACGATCCTGTCACCAGTTTTCCAGCCTCGGGATTTGCATCGATGGCCATCGGCTTCTGGTATCTGGCGCTGGTCGCCGGGTCCGCCCGACGGCCAAGTTGGAGCCGAACGATGGCGTGCGCGGCATCTGGTTGCGCAGTCATTCTCTACTACGAGATCAATGTCGCGGCCGTCGTGGCGGCCGCTCCGCTGGTGCTCATCTGGATCATTCGGAGCTCGGACGACGAGCGTCGCCTCACCGTTGCCAAAGGCATCGCCGTGCTGGCGATCCCGGCGATGATGACGGTCGCTCTCCAGTATCTGGTCAGCCGTGTTGCCACCTCGTACGACGGAACGACGATTGCCAGCGAGGGGTCCGTGACTCGGACGTTCAGCCGAGCGATCTTGAGTTCTCTCCCCGCCGCGGCCTGGGCCCGATCCCGTGATTGGTTGACATCGCCCGTCCCCATTCGGACTCTGCCCCTTGTGGCTCTCGGCGCCGTGTTCCTGGCTCTGTGGTACCTGGCTCGAGCTCAAGGAGTCAGACCCCCTCTCCTCCGTCGCCCCATTGCCCACACCAACCGACTCGTGCTCGGGGCGCTCATGGCCGCACCGATCCTGTATTGGGTCGGTTCGACCGGGATCCAGTCCCTGACGAAGAAGATCCAGGACGAAGTGGTCGACGTGGGTCAGGTGTACAACTTCTACGCCGTCGGAGTGACCTGCGTTGCCCTGCTCGTCGTGATGGTCGGCCTCCTTGTCCCAGTGAGTCCGGTCCTTCGGGCCGTCCTCCCCGTTGCGGTGACCGCAATGATCGGCTTCGCCTCGGTCCAGTATCTGATCAACTCGGAGATCGCGCTCCGGATGAACGCGCAATTTGCTGCAAACAACGCGCTCCTCGACGTCTACAGCGATCAGGCGCCGGTCGCTCAGCGATGTGCGGCGCTGCGCACCTGGACCGCCCAGCCGTGGCCGAACTACTACGAGAACCAGATGGTCGCTGGCCTGAGCGCGGGCTACAAGAAGTTCCACGGCCAGGAGTTCTGTCCGGGCTACGACCGAGTGGGTGAAGGACTCGCGTCGTGATCGCGTTTGTGTACGGCACCACAGCAGAACTCATCAAGATCGCGCCGGTCTATAACCGATTGGTGGACCTTGGGGCGCGACCGCTGCTCTGGAGTACTGGTCAGCACGTCGTCGAACTCCCCGAGACCGCCCGCCGCCTCGGCTTGCCGGGTCCCGATCTCGAACTCGGGAGGGGACGCTCGGGACGCAACCTGGCGCGCATTTATGACGTGATCCCGTGGGCTATGGGGGTTGCATCGGTCGTGGTGCGCCGTCGCCGGTCATTGGTCGATCAGCTGTGGTCGGATGATCGACCCCCGTTGATCCTCGTACATGGTGACACGATGACGACGGTGATGGGAGCAGCGATCGGACGCTGGTATGGAGTCACCGTAGGTCATATCGAGGCCGGGCTCCGGACCAACAAATTGTTCGAGCCATTTCCTGAGGAACTCGACCGGCGCATCGCCGGTCGACTGGCCCAGGTGCATTTCACCCCAGGACTCGACAAGTTCGGCAACCTCGCCCGGACTCGCGGCATCAAAGTGGACACCATCGCCAACACGGTCCTGGACAGCGTGCGTAGTGCCCCGGACGTGCCCCAGCGCGCCGTGCCGGATCTTGTGCAGCCCTACGGCATCGTTTCGTTGCATCGCTTCGAATTGATTCAGCAGGGCGAGCGCTTTGAGGAGATCCTTACGTCGATCGCGCTCTGGAGCAAGGTCCACGAAATGGTCGTGGTGACTGACGCGCAGACGGCACTGCAGATCACCCGGCTTGGGCTCGATCATCTGTTGGACCGACCCGGGATCCGCCGCGTCGACAAGCTGACCTACTTTGACTTCATTGCGCTGCTCCGCGCAGCTCGGTTCGTCGTGACGGACAGCGGTGGTTTGCAGGAGGAGTGTGCGTATCTGAATGTTCCGTGCCTCGTCCATCGAACCACCACAGAGCGAACCGATGGCCTCGGAGCCAATGTCGTGCTGTCGATGTTCGATGTCGATGTCGTTGGGCGCTTCCTCGCCGATCCGGATCGGTACCGCATGACGAATCCTCCGGAGCTGCCGTCGCCGTCACAGATCATCGTGGATCACCTCGTGGAGTCAGGTCACGCGGCAGCATCGTCTTCGTCAGATCGAAGAGAGCTCGACGTCTCCGTGCTGGTACCGACCCGACAGGACGCCGACACCATTCGAGCGGCGTTACAGACGCTGGTGCGAACACTCGACGGGACGTCACTCGACTACGAGGTGCTCGTCATCAGCGATGGCTCCCGCGACAACACCGTCTGGCAGGCGGAGCAGGTCGAATCCCCGCGCATCCGCGTGCTTCACTACACGTCTGATTCGGGGCGGGGATTCGCTGTGAAGTTCGGTTACGCGCAAACCCGTGGTCGGATCGTGATCACAGCTGATCCGTCGATCCTGCACGACCCGACCAACGTTCTACGTGTCCTAGACGAACTTGAGCGGAGCGGCGCCGACGTGGTGGCGGCGTCCAAGACAGCTCCTGGGTCGGATGCATCGATGAGCCGCCTCCGCGCGCTTCAGACTCGGGTGTTCTCCACCTTTGTCTCACGGACGCTCGATGTTCCCGTGTCGGACGCGCAACTCGGGCTCAAGGCGTTCCGGCGCCCGGTACTCGACGAGCTCTTGCCGCACATCCGGTCGGCTGGTTTCGCGTTCGACATCGAACTCCTCGCTGCAGCGAGCCACAGTGGATACGTGATCGTCGAGACGCCGGTTGTAATCCCCGGTCGCTTGCACACCATCGCCGATCCGTTCTGGATCGCCCGGGCCCTTGCGGGCTGTGCGCGGCTGGCCGTCCTCCGGTATCAAATCAGGCCACGACACCGCACCCGAGTCGCGGCGCGCACCGACGGTTAGCCTTGCCGAATGGATCAGCGTCCCGAGCCCCCCAGTGCTCCGGAGATGCGCCGCGATCCGACGGTGGACGTGGTTCGATCCACCCCGAGAGAGGATCTGTCGATTGGGGATGAACCACACCTGACGCGGCTGATCGGCCGAGGCACGGGACTCGTCGTGGTGATCACCGTGACACTGGCAAACGCATCGAACTACGCGTTCCAACTGGTGACAGGCCGATTCCTCGGAGCCGATGCCTACGGCCTACTCGCCAGCCTCATGTCGATCGCTGGGATAGTTGCGATCTCCGCTGGGTCATTGCAGCAGATCACTGCCAAGACCATCACGGCGGGCCATGTGGAGGAGCGACCGGCACTGTTCGATCGTCTCACGCGCACGTCACTTGGCGCCGCGACACTGGGCACCGTTGTTCTGTTGCTGTTGAGCCCGCTGCTCGCGCGCTCATTCTCCGTCGGAATGCTTCCCGTTGCGATCGTCGGTTTCTACGCGATTCCGGCGGCCCTCGCCGCCATCGCGGTGGGTCGGCTGCAGGGCCAGCTTCGCTTCGTCGAGATGTCCGTGCTGTCGACGGCCTTTGCCGTCGTCAAGTTGGGACTCGGCATCGCCATTCTTGCCGCTGGTCTCGGGGTCACCACGCTCGTAGCGGGTCTTGTGGTCGGCACTCTCGGTGTTGCGTTGGCCGGACTCTGGTGGTCCCGTGATGCGGGGTACGTCACCCGTGGCGTGATGGATCGAGATGCCATT
>JBBQLA010000171.1:0-5919 GCA_038327485.1 Acidimicrobiales bacterium | reverse complement strand
GACATCGCAGTCCCCCTTGGATCACCGAGTGCCACAGCACGACCCCACGGTTGGAGCAGACTATCGGCCATGTCTCGTGGCCGGATCGCCCTTCTCGTCGCGCTCGCAGTGCCCCTGCTCGCCATCGGAATCATCACGCTGGCCTGGGTCATCTCCAAGCCCAGCGACCGCAACGAGGCAGCCCACGGCGTTGTCATCGCCGGCCGCGACGTCGGTGGGACATCCAGATCGAAGGTCACCGCAGCGGTGGAGGAGCTCGCCGCCGAGCTGGCGAAGTCGACCGTTCGGATCGACGCCAAGAGCAACGAGAACGGCTTCCGGCTGGACACCACCGCCGCAGAGCTCGGGCTGACGGTCGATGTCGCCGCCACCACCGACTCGGCACTTGCCGTGGGCCACGACGACCCCGGGCTGGCCGGTCCGGTGCGTTGGGCCAAGGCCTTCCTCGCAGATCGCCCCATGCCAGTGATCCTCCACCTCGACCGGGCCAAGGTCACTTCCACCGTTGAGCAACTCGAGGGCGACCGCCGAACTGCGCCGGTCGAACCGGGCATCACCAGCTCCAAGGATGGACTCGCCGTTGTGCCGGGCAAGGCGGGCATCGCCATCGACATCGATGCCATCGCCGCCAAGCTTCCCACCTCGACCGAGTCGGTGACCGGCGCCATCGCCGTCGAGGCGCCCCGGTCCGAAACCAAACCACGCACGACCGATGCCGCCATGGCTGCCCTCGTGAACGCCGCCAACGCCACCACCGCAGCCAAGATCACTCTCGTCTCCGGCGACAAGCAGACCGAACTCGACGGGGCGCAGTTCCGACCCGGTTTCAAGGTGGTGACCGACGCCTCGGGCGCTCATCTCACTCTCGACCCGACGCGCGTCCGCACCATCCTCACGACCAACGCAGTCGCCCCGTTCAACCCGACGGGCGTGACCTTCGACCTCATCGACGGAAAGATGGTGGCGAAGCCCGGTATCGACGCCACGGTGTGCTGTGGGGACAGGGCCCCTGATCAGATCGCCGCGGCGCTGCTTGCCGGCAAGACGACCATCACGGTCGATCCGGTCACGATCACCGCGGCCGACGGAGTCGCCCAGGCCGCGACGCTGGGCGTCAACGAGGTCGTCGGCGAGTTCACCACCAAGCACGCTGCCGGTCAGCCCCGAGTCAAGAACATCCATCGCATCGCCGACATCGTTCGTGGGGTGCTCATCGCGCCGGGCCAGACCTGGTCGGTCAACGATTTCGTCGGTCGTCGCACTGTCGAGAAGGGCTTCGTCACCGCCCCGGTCATCGACCAGGGCGAATTCTCCGAGGACGTCGGCGGCGGAGTGAGCCAGTTCGGAACGACGCTGTTCAACGCAGCCTTCTTCGCCGGCCTCGACATCCCCGAGCACAAGGCCCACTCGATCTACATCAGTCGCTACCCGTTCGGCCGTGAGGCCACGCTCGCCTATCCCAGCGTCGACTTGAAGATCAAGAACAACACTCCCTACGGCGTGGTCATCTGGCCGACCTACACCGACACCACCCTGACCGTGCAGCTGTGGTCGACAAGGTTCGTCACCGGCAGCCAGGCCTCGGTGACCCCACCATCGGGGTGTGGACGGATCACCGTGGTGCGTGACCGCATGTTCGTCGACGGCCACACCGACAACCAGAAGTATGTCGCCAGCTACAACTGCAACCCTCCCAAACATCCCTGACGACGCAATAGGCTGCGCCGAACGAGTGGGGTGACTGATGGCCGACGAGATGCGCTTCGAGGACCGGATGAGCGACGCGGACGCGCTCATGTGGAACATCGAGAAGGACCCTGCGCTGCGTTCCACCATCACCTCGGTACTGGTGCTCGACTCGACCCTCGCCCACGACGTACTGACCCGACGTTTCGAACGGCTCAGCCGCGTCGTGCCCCGGCTCCGCCAGCGGGTGCGCTCCAACACGCTGTCGATCGCTCCCCCACGCTGGGAGGTCGACCCACATTTCGACCTGGCGTTCCACTTGTGGTGGGTCAAGGCGCCCGGCAAGGGCACCGATGCCGACCTGCTGTCGATCGCCGAGCCGATCGCCATGAGCGGATTCGATCGGGCCCGACCGTTGTGGCGCGCGGTGATCGTCGAAGGGTTGGCCAACAAGCAATCGGCGATCATCATGAAGGTTCACCACGCCATGACCGACGGCGTCGGGGGCATGAAGCTCCAGCTCGAGCTGCTCGACGTCGAACCCGACGCAGCCGAGCGTGACATGCCCCCGGTCCCCGAGATCCACGTGCTGAACCAGCGCGAACGATTCGTCGACGCCGCCCTACACGAGCAGCGGCGCCAGCTCGGCATCATCAAACGATCGGCCGTCGGAGTGATCGGCGGAATCGGTGCCGCTCTCAGCGATCCAGCGGGCGTGGCGAACTCGACCGCCGAGATGGCATCGTCGGTGGGCCGGGCGCTGCGACCGATCAATCACCCGCTCAGCCCGCTCATGACCGGACGATCACTGTCGACTCGCTTCGACACGCTGACCATCCCGATGGATCAGGCCAAGAAGGCCGCCAAGAAGGCCGGCGGAAAGCTCAACGATGCCTTCGTCGGCGGCGTGGTGCGGGGCCTGCGGATCTACCACGACGCCCACGGAGTGGATTGCGACGAGCTCCGCATGGCCATCCCGATCAGCGTTCGAACCGCCGAGCAGGACGACTTGGCGGGCAACGCCTTCGTCCCGGCACGCATCGACCTGCCGATCGACATCGACGACCCGATCGAGCTCATGAAGTCCATTCGCTCCCACGTCGAGAGCGCCCGGACCGAGCCGGCGAACGAGTTGGTTGAGCCACTGTCGAACCTGCTCAACCGACTCCCGACCACAGCAGTGACCGCGTTGTTCGGATCGATGGTCAAGTCAGTCGACTTCACCACTTCCAACGTGCCCGGCGCTCCCTTCCCGGTGTATCTCGCCGGCGCCAAAGTGCTCCGCCAGTTCCCCTTCGGACCGCTGGCCGGAGCGGCGCTCAACATCACACTGCTCAGCTACCAGAACGATCTCAACATCGGCGTCGCCAGCGACCCTGCCGCAGTACCCGACGCCACCGTGTTGATGGACAGCCTCCGAAAAGGGTTCGCGGAGATCCTCGACGTATCGTGAGCCCCGTGGCTCGAGCGGTGGTGGTGGTCGGAGGCGGTCCCGCCGGTGCGTCAGCTGCGATCACCCTGGCACGGGCCGGTCGGCGGGTCATCCTGGTCGACAAGGCCACCTTTCCTCGGGACAAGTTCTGCGGCGATGGACTCACCACGTCTGCCCTCCGCGAGCTCGAAGGGCTCGGCCTCGACCCTCGCTCGGTGGACTCGTGGCAGCCGGTGCGCACGATGGTCATTCGAGGTCCCGACGGGCAGATCGCCAACTACCGACTCCCCGACCATCGCGGCCTGTTCGCCGCAGTCGCCCGTCGCATCGATCTCGACGCGGCGGTGTTCGAGTTGGCCCGCAGTGCGGGTGCCGAGATCATCGAAGGAACCTCTGTCACCGGGGTGCGCCAGTACCCCGAGGGCGTCGCGGTGACCCTGGACGACGGTCGTGAGCTCGACGCCGAGTACGTGATCGCGGCGGACGGCATGTGGTCACCGGTCCGCAAGCTGCTCGGCCTCGACGAGGCGAACTATCGCGGCGAGTGGCATGCCTTTCGTCAGTACGTTCGCAACGTCGAGGGCCTGGAGCCGGAGGAGCTCGTGGTGTTCTTCGAGCCGGACTTCCTTCCGGGATATTTCTGGTGCTTCCCGCTCCCTGATGGCCGAGCGAACATCGGGTTCGGCATCGCTCTGGGCCACACGTTGACCGCTCGGGACATGAAGCGTATGTGGCCCGATCTGCTGGA
This sequence comes from Acidimicrobiales bacterium, assembly GCA_038327485.1. GTDB lineage: Bacteria > Actinomycetota > Acidimicrobiia > Acidimicrobiales > Microtrichaceae > JBBQLA01. The sequence continues at coordinate 2,053 of JBBQLA010000171.1, read as the reverse complement.
GCGCCCTCAGGTGAAGGCGCTCCTCGGCTCCAACGTCGAAGCTGAGGCCCCTCACCGCGCCTGGCCGATTCCGGCCGGCATCGATCGTGCGATCTCCGGCAACGGACGAGTGTTGTTCGTTGGAGATGCCGTTCGGGCCTGCGATGTCATGTCGGGCGAGGGGATCGGCCAAGCGCTGATCAGTGGCCGGCTGGCGGCCGAACGCCTCGACGCCGACTGGCATCGTCCCAACGACGTACAGACCGGCTACCGCCACGACTTGGACCAACACTTCGTGGCCGATCATCGCATGTCGGTGGCACTGAGCTGGATGCTGTCCACCCGAGGTGGATATCGACTGTTCGAGCGGGCGACACGAACCAAGTGGGCGCGGCGCAACTTCGTGCGCTGGCTGTGGGAGGACTACCCCCGCGCCATCCTGTTCACGCCTCGGCGCTGGGGGCGCGGAGCCTTCGGTGGCACCGGCGCCTATGAGCAACCCCGCGCGACTGCGCCGCGAGACCTATCCCTGCGGGAAGAGTGACGTCCCGAACAGCGCCTTGTCCGGGTCGGTGTGTCGACCCTTGCGAGACATGGGACCGAAGCGCGGATTGTCCGAGAACGGGATCTTCCACTTGATGCGTGGCCCGACCGCCAGGTAGTTCATCGTCTGGGCGATGTTGAACCCGACCGCGTAGTGCCACAGCACCGATGGCCCGTTCTCGTAGCTGATGAACCCGAAGACATAGTCGAGTTCGACGTCGGTCTTGTCCGCGGCATAGATGTCGTAGAAGTGGTGGGCCATCATCATGCCGATGTTCGAGCGTCGCCATTCCCGCTTCACGAACAGATCGAACATGAAGGTCTCGTGGGGAGCAAGCCGAACCCGAGGCACCCCGGTGAACAAGCCCCGCTGGGTCGCGAACGTTTCCCAGATCCACCCGATCGGCTCGCCCGTCTCCGCCAACGTTGCCACGATGATGCGCAGCTCCTTGGCCGCCAACGACTTTTTGGCGTACTTCATCTGCCACTTCTGGACGATCTGGTCGAGGAGCGGATCGTCAGGCGACGTGACGTGGATCACCTTGAATGTGGGATCGAACTCGCCGACAGCGTTGTCGCGATTCCCCAGGTAGACCATGAACGCCGACTGAATGACCGGCTTGTATTCCTTGACCTTGCGTTTGAGCCCCTCAACAGATGCCATGGCTCAGCACTGTACGGGCTCGACTATCGACCCAGTGCCTTGTGTCCCAATTCGTTGATCTCGGCGAAGGCCGAGCGATCTCCGACCAGCAATCCCACGACGGCACCCGCCAGACCGGCTGCGGTGATCAGTAGTCCCGACCCGAGCCCCGCCGGCATCAAGAGCCGTACCGGCAGCCCGAAGGCCAGGATGCCCAGGCTGGCGCAGAACGCCGGGCGCATCGCTGCGAACGACTGCCGCCAGGTGGTGCCGATGTAGCGGTTTGCCACCTCGATGCGGAAGAACGAGTAGGGCACGATCACGCAGACGTGCACCGTGGCGACCCAGACGATGCCGTGACTGACGACGGCCAGGAACCCGCCGATGAGGATCGGCGTTCCTGCGAGGTTGAAGTAGAGACCGAGGCGGGGCTTGCCGATGGCGTTGAACAGGTCGCCCGAGGCGAAGCCGATTCCGGCGAACCCACCGGCGGCACAGAGGATCTCCATGGGTCGGATGGCGCCACTGAACTCGCTGGTGAACACGACGGTGATGAAGTCGCGGGCCACGAGCATCATGCCGAAGCCGGCAGTGAACCCGAACAGGGTCAGCAGCCGCAAGAGGCGCAACGAGGCGGCTCGAAGCTTCTCCGGACCGACATCGCGAGCAGCCGCGAACGTGGGGAACGCGATGGACGAGAAGATGTTGTAGCCGTAGCCCAGGATCAGTTCGGGGAGCCGGAAAGCCGTGTAATAGTCACCGTACGCCTTCTTCCCGAGACGGTTGCCGACCACCAGGTAGTCACCGTTGAGCCACAGCATGCCGACCAACCGGGAACCGAAGACGGCCAGGCCGTAGCGCATCATGTCGACCGCGATGATGCGCTCG
>JBBQLA010000170.1:0-5927 GCA_038327485.1 Acidimicrobiales bacterium | reverse complement strand
CGAGCGGCGGCTGGTCAGAGCCGACGACCTTGTCGGCGTTGTAGACCTGATCACCTGAGTACCAGTTGATCGGGACGGCTGCGGTGGCCGTGTTGAGGAGGTAGTCCTCGGCCTTGTTGTAGTCCTCGCCACGCTTGGTGGGGTCGGTCTCCTTCTGGGCCGCAGCGATGTACTCCTCGAACTTGGGAGCGACGAACGATCCCTCGTTGTTGCCGCCGAGAGCGGCTTCGGAGAACAGGTCGACCATGAAGTTCCCGTACGTCGGGTAGTCGGCGTACCAGCCTGAGCGGCAGAAGTGGCAGCCGCCTTTGGCCATCGTGCCGAAGTACTTCTCCGAGATGGGGTTCGTGGTCGACTCAATGCCGATGTCCTTCAGGTTCTGCTGGATGATCGCCACCACGTCCTCGTGGCCGCCACCGGTGTTGAAGTCGAGGGTGATCGGACCGTCGAGCTTGCCGCCGTCGGCCTTCCACTCGGCCAGCTTTGCCTTGGCTGCGGTCGGGTCGTACTTGATGTACTTGCCGATTCCGGCCTTGAAGCCGGGCACACCGGGCATCACGATGCCGGTGGGCTTTGAGTTGCGGGTGCCTTCGTAGACCCGGGCGTTGATCTGCTCGCGGTCGATGGCGAGTGAGATGGCCTGACGGAGCTTGGAGTTGTCACGCGTCTCGTCACTCAGCTGGGGGTTGTTCTTGAAGCCGAAGTCGAAGTAGTACACGCCCAACACGCCGTCCTTGACGGTGTTGCCGTACTTCTGCTGGGCCTCCTTGTACTTGCCCGACGGGATCGAGGCGGACATGGTGCCGCCCGAAGCGAAGTCGGTGTACGAACCGTCCGGGTCCTTCTCGATCTTGAATTCGATCTTGTCGAGCTTGGCCTTCTTGTCGCCGAGAACGTTGCCGCCCCACTTGTCGTTGCGGACCAGGACAACCTTGGAATCATTGGCAGGAGCGTCCATCTTGAACGGGCCATTGCCGATCATGGCCTGCTTGCCCCAGTCGTCCATGTGGTCCTTGACCAGCTTCTCCGGCAGCGGGCCGAAGAACGGGTGCGACACGATGCTGGCGAAGTCGGCGTTCGGAGCCTCGAGGGTCACCTTCAACGTCATGGCCGTGTCATCGGCCACGATGGCGTCGAGGTGATCGATGGTCGAGCCTTCCTTCTGCATGTCGGCTCCGCCCTTGACGTAGTCGATCAGGTAGCCGTAGGGGGAAGCGAAGCTGGCCCGGGCGTTGCGCTCCCAGGCGAACTTGAAGCTGGAGGGGAGCACCGGGTCGCCGTTGGCGAACACCTGGCCCTTCTTGATGGTGAAGGTCCAGACCGACGCATCGGCGTTGGGCTCGAACTTCTCGGCCACGAGGCCCTTCAGGACCGGCTTGGTCTTGTTGGTGAAGTCGAAGTCGGTGAGGCCGTCGTAGATCGCCGAGGTGACCTGCGACTCGTCGAGGGTCTGCACGAGACCGGGGTCCATGCTGGTGAGGTTGTCGGCCTGGAGCTGGGCGCCGTCGATGAAGGTGCCTCCGTCCTTGCCTGCCGCGGCCCCCGTGGAGGAGCCCGACGCTTCGGTCGTGGAGGCCGATCCGGAACTCGTGTCCTTCGAATCACCACATGCGCTGGCCAGCAGCGCCGTGGCGAACAGTGTGGCGAGTAATGCTCGCCAGCCCAACGTTCGCTTCATACCGGTATCTCCTCATGGTTGAGTTCGGGAATAGGTTGCCCTTGGGTCGCGCAACCTACACCTCTCGCACCGATCCGCGGCGGGATCTCGGAGCGGGCGGGAGGTTGTCTACGCGACCGAAATATGGCGCCGCGCGGCTTCGGCCAGCACGGCTCCAGGTCGTGAGGGCGTGAACAACGCGGAACGAGTCGTCACCTCGGTGGCGGACTTGCGTCCGTCCTTCACCGCCATCTCGACGTCGTCGGTCGTCTCGACCTCCAGAACCAGACCGATGGCGTTCTGCGACAAGTCCAGCGCAACGGTGTCCGCCAACGCTGGACCGAGTCGGATGATGCGTGATCGGGCGAACAGGATCGACTCCACCAGGATCAACTGGTCGACCAGGGTCACGCCGGCCGGCACGAAGACGATGAATCGCAGCGACAAGGAATGCAACGAGCGGATGGCCAGCCAAGCGATTCCGTAGCCGGCCACGGTTACCAGCGCGCCGATGATCCAGGCGTTTGACGAGATCAGCAGCGGTCCCGCCACGAGGCCGACGGCGGTGAGCAACCACGCCACCGGTACGGGTCCGAACAGCAGCGCCGCCGGTGTCCGCAGCGTGAAGCGTCGCTCGTCGCCATAGGACCGGCCATCGATGCAGGCGTCGGCCACCACGGCGGACAGCCCTGCGGCGGTCGCCGCCAGCGCGATGGCCGCACCGGCCAACCCCAAGGCACTCTGTTCGTCGATGGCGACCCACGCCGCGCCAACCGCCAGGAACGGCGTACCCAGCCGGAGTGCGGTCAGCGTGATGGGATGGGGCACCATCGATGCGGCGATGGTCAGTCCCCACGCCGTCCACGCCATCACCAGGACGCACCAGCGAACCGGATCGGAGTGCGTCGACATCACGTCACCGAGGGCGGCGCCGGTGGTGAACGGCAGCGGGAGGAGCAGGGCTCGAAGGATCCAGACGGGGAGGGGAGCGCTCACGCCGGACAGATTTGCGGATTTTGCGCCGCGACCCCTAAGCCATGTTCATGCAGTACGGAGCCACGGGGGGTGGCGGATTCGGACTCGACCTGCCGGCGGGGTTGTCGACCGTGATCGGGGCCTTGCCGTTCCGGTCGGTGGCGGAAGTGTCGCGTTTCGTGCTCGATCGCATCCCGCGGTTGGTGTCGGCGCCGCCGATCACTCTCGACGCCGACCATCCTCAGGGCGTGCGCGACGGTGTCGATCCGATTGCTCAGCTCCGCATCTTCCTGATGTCGATGGCGGGCCGGGCCGAGCCGATCGTGTTGAACCTGACTGGTCCCGTCACCGTCGACCTCGACCTGCGTCGACACGGCGCCACCGCGGCCGAAGGGGCCCGACGCGCCGTCGAGCTGGTCACCGATCGCGCTCGACTCATGCTCGATGCTGCGGAGGAGTTCGTGCCGTCCGCCGCGGTGTTGCTGGTGCTCGACGAGCCGGGCCTCGAGAACTCCATGCATCCGACGTTCCCCATCGGTCCCGATGAGATCACCCATCTCGAAGCGCAGATCGTCGACCACCTGTCATCGCGTTCGCGGGTGGGCGTGCGGGTCAACGGGCGAGCCGACTGGGCCGGACTGCTGCGCAGTGGCATCGCGGTGCTGGGAGCCCCGGTGACCGCACAGCTCGAATCGGCAGGAGCCGAGATCGGTGCGTTCCTCGAGCGTGGCGGTGTGATCGTGTGGGGCGCGGTTCCCACCGATGAACCGCTGGGCGCCAGCGCCGAGCGGTTGTGGAAACGGTTGAGCCTGCTGTGGTGCGAATTGGTGCGCGGCGGAACCGATCCGCAGTTGCTGCGTGAGCGGTCGATCATCACCATCGCCGGCGGTCTCGGCGGCTTCGGTGTGTCGCAGACCGAGCGGGTTGTGGCGCTCACGCAGGACCTGGCATCACGGGTGTGGCGGCAGGCCAAGGGATTGCAGCTGTCGATCGGGGCGTAGGCTTTCACGGTGTCCGCGCTGGAGAAGCTTCCGTCTGAAATCGTCGAGCGCATCGACACGCTCCGTTCGACGATTCGTCGACTGAATCGCGAGTACTACGAGCTCGATTCGCCTTCGCTGCCCGACAGTGCCTGGGACGAGCTCATGCATGAGTTGCGGCGGCTCGAGGAGACCTATCCCGAGCTCATCGCCCCTGATTCGCCCACCCAGGTCGTCGGCTCGGCGACCGTGGGATCGAGTTTCGCGGAGGTCACTCATCGCGTCCCGATGATGTCGCTCGACAACGCGATGGATTTCGACGAGCTGCGCGACTGGGGCGACCGAACCGCCCGCCGCCTGCACGACGCCGGCATCGATCGGTCGGTGCGCTACGCCTGCGAACTCAAGATCGACGGCCTGGCGGTGTCGATCCGTTACGAAGGCGGGCGCTTCGTGCAAGCCGCCACCCGCGGCAACGGGCGTGTCGGTGAAGATGTGACGGCCAACGTCGCCACCATCGAGGCGGTGCCCAAGCGACTGGCGGCCGGCGCGCCTCCCGTGCTCGAAGCCCGAGGCGAGATCTACCTTCCGGTCGAGACCTTCAACGCGCTGAACGAGTCGCAGGAGGCGCAGGGTCGGCCGCGCTACGCCAACCCTCGGAACACGGCGGCGGGGTCGCTTCGTCAGAAGGATTCCGAGGTCACCCGCAGTCGTGGACTGGCGTGGTGGTGCTATCAGCTGGGTGAGGTTGCGTCGGGTCCCGAGATCGGTTCGCACTCGGACTCGCTGAGTTGGCTGTCGTCATTGGGCATCCCGACCAACCCTGAGACGCAGGTGCTGAAGGGCCTCGACGAGGTGTACGACTTCTGCCGTCACTGGCTCGATCATCGCCACGACCTGCCCTATGAGATCGATGGCATCGTCGTGAAGGTCGACGAACTCGAGATCCAGCAGGCCATGGGCTCCACCGCGAAGGCGCCTCGCTGGGCCATCGCCTACAAGCTGCCGCCCGAGGAGCGCACCACCTTGCTTCGGGGCATCCAGGTCTCCATCGGTCGGACGGGCAAGGCCACGCCGTTCGCCGTGCTCGAACCGGTCGTCGTGGGCGGGTCGACGGTCGGCATGGCCACTCTGCACAACGAGGACCAGGTTCGTCTCAAGGACGTGCGACCGGGCGACACCGTGATCGTGCGCAAGGCCGGCGACGTGATCCCCGAAGTGGTCGGCCCGGTGCTCACTGAACGACCGGACGGGCTCGAGCCGTGGGCGTTCCCATCGGAGTGTCCGTGCGGTCGGGGCGCGCCGCTGGTGCGACTCGAGGGTGAGGCGCAGCACCGATGCGTGCAGAGCGATTGCCCGTTCCAGAAGTGGGCACGGCTGTCGCACTTCGCGTCACGGGGAGCGATGGACATCGACGGGTTGGGCGAGAAGCAGGTCGACCGCTTCATCGAGCTCGGCCTCATCTCCGACGTCGCCGACATCTACTCGCTCGACTACGACGCCATTGCCGGGCTCAAGGGCTACAAGGACAAGTCGGTGCACAAGCTGGCGGCGGCGATCGAGCTGTCCAAGCAACGGCCGCTGGGGGCGCTGCTGTTCGGCCTGAACATTGGTCACCTGGGTGCGGCCGGCGCTGAGGTGTTGGCGGCAGGTCTGGGTTCGCTCGAGGCGATCAAGGGCGCGTCGCTCGAGGATCTCGCCGGTGTCGAAGGTGTGGGTCCGGTCATCGCCGCCTCGGTCTTCGAGTTCTTCCAGGATCCGATCAACGTCGAGGTCGTCGAGCGCCTGGTCGCGGCGGGAGTCAACACGGTGGGCCCGGAGCGGTCGGTGCTTCCCCAGACCCTGGCCGGCAAGACCGTGGTGGTCACCGGTGGACTCGAGGGATTGTCACGTGATGGAGTGCAGTCGGCCATCACCGCACGCGGCGGAAAATCGCCCGGCAGTGTCTCGAAGAAGACCTTTGCTCTGGTGGTCGGCGACGACCCCGGAGCGTCGAAGCTCACCAAAGCCACCGAGCTCGGGGTCCCGATCATCGACGAAGACGCGTTGGTGTACCTCTTGGAGACGGGACGGCTCCCGTGACCTCGCTTCGGTTCGACGCAGTGTTCTTCGACTTCGGCGGAGTGTTCATCGACTCGCCGTTCGCAGTGGCCACCGTCGCCGCCGAACGGTTGGGCGTGGAGCCCGCTCAGTTGCTCGCCACACTGTTCGGGCCGTACGAGACCGACACGGATCACCCGTGGCATCGCCTCGAACGCGGCGAGCTCTCCTTCGATCTGGCGCGTGAGGAGATTCGCGAGCTGTTTCGGGCCGGC
>JBBQLA010000169.1:0-5939 GCA_038327485.1 Acidimicrobiales bacterium | reverse complement strand
GCCCGACTCGATTCGGTCGACTCGCTCATGGCCCCGCTGCGCAACGTTCGTCGATCGTGAGAGTTCGATCGTGACCGCCGCGCTCGACCCGGTGACACTGGCGGTGTTGGCCGGTCGGTTGAGCCAGGTCGCCGACGAGATGGACGCCACGCTGTTCCGCTCGGCCTTCAACCCGATCATCGCCGAAGCCCACGACGCATCCCACGGGCTGTACGCCGCGACCACTGGTGACACGTTGGTGCAAGGATCATCGGGACTCCCGGTGTTCGTGGGCTCGATGGCCGGCGCGGTGAAGTTGGTGATCGACACCGTCGGAGGTCGCGGCGACCACTTCGTCGACGGCGATGTGTTCGTGTTCAACGATCCCTACGGCGGCGGCACGCACCTCAACGACATGAAGCTGGTGCGCCCCTACTTCCGCAACGGCAACCTGTGGTGCCACCTGGCATCGGTCGGCCACTTCACCGACGTGGGCGGCGCGGTGCCGGGCAACTACAACCCGGCCGCCACCGAGACCCATCAGGAGGGCGTGCTCATCCCGCCGGTCCGGCTGCGGGCGGCCGGCGAGTTGCGCACCGACATCGTCGACATCATCTGCTCGATCAGCCGCACGCCGGTCTCCGCGTACGGCGACCTCAACGGCCAGCTCAACGCGTTGGACCTGGGGGCCACCCGACTCGATGCGTTGCTCGACGAGTACGGCGACGACGTGGTGGCCGCCGCGTTGGATGAGCTGAGCGACCGGGCCGAGGCGCTGATGCGAGCCAACATTTCGGAGCTGCCCGATGGCACCTACTCCGCCGACGACTGGCTCGACAACGACGGTTCGGTCGACACTCCCATCCGCATCGCCCTCGACCTCACGATCGCCGGCGACCACTTGACGCTCGACTTCACCCGCACCGATTCCGCAGTGCAGGGCCCGGTCAACATCTCGAGGTCGACCGCTGTGGCTGCGTGTTACGTCGGGTTGAAACACATCTTCCGTGACGTGCCGGCCAACGGCGGCTGTCTGCGTCCGGTGACGATCGACATTCCCGCCGGTTCGCTGCTGGCGGCGGAACACCCGCGCCCGGTGGCCGGCTACACCGAGACGATCCTACGAGTGATGGACTGCATCTTCCGAGCTGTGGCCGAGGCTGATCCGACCGTCTCCAACGGATGCAGCTACGGCACCATCAACGCGCTGTCGATCGCCGGTCGACGGATCGACGACAGCCGGTGGGTGATGTTCACCTTCTACGGCGGCGGGCTCGGAGCGTCACCCGAGTCGGACGGCCTGAATCACGGCAACGCGCCGCTGTCGACCGCCACCATCCCGCCGATCGAGATCTTGGAGTCGCAGTACCCGGTCCGATTCACCCGCTGGGAACTGCGGACCGATTCTGGCGGAGCCGGTCGACATCGGGGCGGGTTGGGGGCGAGCTACGAGATCGAACTGCTCGCCGACCGGGCCGACGCGTTCGGCTTCGGGGATCGGTCCCATTTCGCGCCACAGGGAGTGGCCGGTGGCGGCGAGGCCGCGCTGAACGTGATCGCCTATGACAGCACCACCGACGGCCGGCAGGTGGAGGTGACCCCACCGATGGCGTCGAAGTTCATGGACGCCAAGTTGGTCACTGGCGACCGCATCCGCATCGACTCGCCCGGTGGCGGTGGCTACGGCGATCCCGCAGATCGCGACCCCGATGCGATCGCCCGCGACGTCAGGCTGGGCTACGTGTCGGTCGAGGCCGCTGAGCGCGACTACCCCGAACAGGCGGCACCGGCATGACCGATCGGTCGGTGGTCGTCGGGATCGACGTGGGTGGAACGTTCACCGACGTGTTCGTGGTCGACGAGGCCACTGGCGACCACGCTGTCGGCAAGGTGACGTCGACTCGCACCAATGAGGCGCTCGGGTTCGGCCACGGGATCCGCGACACCATCGGACAGCTGCCGAGCCTCACCGACATCGGCGACCTGGCGGCCATCATCCACGGGACCACCGTCGGCACCAACGCACTCCTCGAACGCAAGGGCGCTGTGACCGGCATCATCGCCACCGACGGATTCACCGACGTGCTCGAGATGCGGCGACGTGACCGACCGCACACGTGGGGGTTGTGGGGCGACTTCGAACCGATCGTGCCGCGGGACCGTCGGCTCGGCGTCACCGAACGCACCCTCGCCGACGGCACGGTGACGACGGTCGTCGACCCGTCCGACGTGGTGGCGGCGGCCGAGCAACTGCTCGCGGCCGGCGCTGTGGCGGTGGCGGTCACGTTCCTGCACAGCTACGCGTCCGACGCCAACGAGGCGGCAGCGGCCGCGGCGCTGCGGGCCATGTGGCCGAACGACCACGTGTCGATCAGTTCGGAGATCCTCCCGGAGATCCGCGAGTTCGAACGGACCTCGACCACCGCGCTGAACGCCTACCTCCAGCCGATCGTGGGCGACTACCTCGAGACACTGCAGGCCGATCTGGCCCAGTCCGGCTTCGATGGCCAGTTCCTCATCGTTGGTTCGAACGGCGGCGTGATGACGGTGGAATCGGCCCGCCGATTCCCCATTCGCACGGCCTTGTCGGGGCCGGCCGCCGGGGTGATCGCGGCGGCCCACATCGCCACGTCCGCCGGGATCGACAACGTGTTGTGCGGCGACATGGGCGGCACCAGCTTCGATGTGTCGGTCGTGGTCTACGGTCGCACGGCTCTGTCGGCGCAGAGCACCATCGACTTCGGGCTGGTGATCCGCTCCCCCATGATCGAGATCACCACCATCGGCGCCGGTGGCGGATCGATCGCCTGGGTCGACCGCGGCGGCATCCTGCAGATCGGCCCGGAGTCGGCCGGCGGTGTGCCCGGACCGGTGTGTTACGGCGGCGGCAACGACCGACCCACTGTGACCGACGCCAACGTGGTGTTGGGCCGCATCAACGCGGATCGACCGATCGGTGGACGGGAACGGCTCGACGTCGACGCCGCTCGCCAGGCCATCGAACTCCACGTCGGTTCGCGACTCGGGCTGTCGATCGACGACGCGGCCGAAGCGATCCTGCGGGTGGCAACGTCGCGGCTGAGCGGGGCGCTGCGATTGGTGTCGATCGAGCGGGGCCACGATCCGACCCGCTTCTGGACCATGCCGTTCGGTGGCGCCGGCGCGCTGCACTGCTGCGCCTTCGTCGACGACGTGGGGTTGGCCGGCGCGTTGGTGCCTCGACATCCCGGGGTGATCTCGGCGTTGGGTTGCCTCATCGCCGACATGCGACACGACCACGTTCGCACCATCAACTCGACCCTCGATGCGCTCGACGTCAACCGGCTGGGCGAACTGATGTCGTCGACTCGCGCGGCGGGCGACGAGCTGCTCGATCAGGCCGGCACCGCGTTCGTGGGACGCAGCTGCCACTTCACCCTCGACATGAGCTACGTCGGCCAGACCCACACCGTCGAGGTGCCGCTGTCGACCACCGAAGGCGCGTCACCAACCCTGGTCGAACTCCGCGCTGCGTTCGACGCCGCCTACATCGACACCTACGGACGGTTGCTGGCCGACATCCCCGTTCGTCTCCTCACGTTGCGGACTGCGGTCATCGGCCATCGGCCCACCTTCGATCTGTCCGTGCTGGCGCCATCGCCCGACCTGGTCCTCGACGGGGCCCACTCGGGAAGCCGCGACGTGTACTTCGGCGGCCACTGGCGTGACACGGCGATCTGGAACCGCCTCGATCTTCCCGTGGGCGCGTCGATCGTCGGCCCGGCCATCCTCGAGCAACCCGACGCCACCACCGTGGTCGACCCGGGCTTCGTCGCAGTGGTCGACGAGTGGGGAAACCTGCGAGTGACCCGAGCGTGAGGGTGACCCGCCAGTGACCCAGATCGAGTTCGAGCCCGGCGACGTGCTGGTGGCGGTCGACCTGCAGAACGACTTCCTCCATCCCGACGGCGCCTACGGACGGGCCGCTCAGAGCTCGCCCGCCTTGGCAGGCCTTCCCGCGTTGATCGCTCCGGTCGCCGCCGCGGCCCGGGCCGCGGGTGCGCCGATCGTGGCGACACAGTTCACCCTGGCGCCCGGGCGCGACGGCGAGCCGATCATCTCGTCGCACCTCCGATCGCTCCGCCCGTTCCTGCAGCGGGGCGACTTCGAACCGGGCGCATGGGGACACCAGCCGATCGAGGAACTCGGCTCGGTCGATTGCCGAGTGGAGAAGGTGGCGTTCTCGGCATTCCACCAGACCCGGCTCGAGTGGGTGCTGCGGGGCCTGGGAGCGACCCGCCTGATCGTGATGGGCATCGTCACCAACGGCGGAGTGGCGTCGACAGTCCGAGACGCCCACGTGCGAGACCTCCCGGTGATGGTGCTCGGTGAGTGCTGCGCCGCGTTCGACCCCGAGGTACACAAGGCCACGCTGACGTCGTTGGCTTCGATCGTGGCGGTGATGTGACTGCGATCTAACCCCGAGTGACCCGCACGGTCACCGTTGCGGCGCCGGGTGATGAGACCACGGTGAGGCGACCCGAGTTCGCTGCCGAGGTGACCGAGCCACCAATCACCGTCGCGACGTACCCCTCGGGATACACCTGGGCGGGAACCGCGATGGCCGTCGGTACGGCGACGGCGACATCGGGGGTGAAGGTCAACTCGTAGTCGCCGGTGGCCGGATCGAAGCGTTGCGACGTCGGCGATCCGGCGACAGCTTGGGCGAAGGTGCGCACGAGTTGACTGGCCACCACGTCCGGTGCGTCGTCGGGGTACTGGCCCCAGTGGAACCACGACATCAGTCCCTCATCCGCGAAGCGAGCGCCGAGGGTGGCGTTGAGAGGGCTCTTCGAGGCGCCGAACTCGGTCAGCATTCGAGGGCCACCCCAGGCGGCAGCCAGACGGTCGGCGTTTCCGAAGTCGTTGCCGAACAGCTGGTTGCACAGGGCCACCTCGGGCAGCGGCGGCTCGACCGGGGCTCCGGCATCGGTGTCGAAGCAATAGGCGTGGAAGGAGAGCCCGACCTGCGGGCCGTCGCTGGTGGGGGTGACGCCGGTTGCGGCCATGGTGGGATGACCGAGCAGCGCACTCAGGGTGAACGGCTCCCACCACACCGCCATCTCGGGCGCGGCCGCACGGATGCGGTTGGTGATCTCGGCCGAGCGGGCCGCCAGCTTGGCGTCGGTGTCGGGGCAGGTGCCGGTGATGCAATCGCCGATGGGGGTGCCGGGGAAGGGCTCGTTGATGAGCTCGATGCCGACCACGTTGGGCTGGGTGGCGAAACGGGCGGCGAGCTGGGCCAGTCCCGCGCCGTAGGCGTCGACCACACCCACGCCGGGTGACACCTCGGCGTTGTTGAGCCAGTCGTCCCACTGACGCAACGACCGCGGGCTGACGTAGCCGGCCGACCACCCGATGAGCGCAGACACCAATTCGGGCGGCCTGTCGGAGAGGGCGGCGGCGGCGGGCAGCGTGGACCATGACGGCATGCCGCTGAAGACGTCCTGGTGGAGATCGAGCAGGACCCACATGTGGTGCGCTGCCAGCTCGTCGACGTCGCGGGCGACGAGATCGAGGTAGTCTTGGTCGATCACGCCTGGCGACGGCATGAGTGCCGCGGGCCACACCCCGAGACGCACCCCGTTGATTCCTTCTCGTTGGAACTCCTCGAAGTCGGCCGGGCCGAGCGCACCGTCCTCGAGGGGCGAAACGAACGGTGCCGACTTGGCCACCGAGTTCACCCCGTGGATGAGGACCACCCGGCCCTCGGCATCGACCAGGTCGCTTCCCCGCAAGTGCAGGGGGCCGACGGTGTCAGCAGCGACCGAGGTCACCGGCCCCGTCCCGGGCGCCGCCAGATGGACCAGCGGTTCGGGGGCAGTGGTGCAACCGACCGCAACGACGGCGATCGTCGCCAGTGCCACCATCAGTTTCATGTCGTACTCCCCCGCTCGCCGCCGGGCACCCATGAGGTACCC
>JBBQLA010000168.1:0-5962 GCA_038327485.1 Acidimicrobiales bacterium | reverse complement strand
CGATCGGATCACGTGTCTCGAGGATGGTCGGACGGCGCAGACCTCGTGCCGCTTCAGTGAGCTCGACCCGATCGTCGATCATCGCACTGAGCACATCGGCGAAATCGCGGCCCGTCACGATTCGCGGCCCATCGATCAGTTCGTCGTCCGAATCGTCCTGCGACTCCGGCTCCGGCTCGGCCACCGCAACGGCAACCGACCCCTCACGAGGCAGCTCGACGGTCACTTCGTAGGACTCGCGGGCGAAGAACCCCCCGATGCCTCCGGAGCGGACCATCTCGGCCGTGACGATGTTGGCGTCATCGCCGTGGTCGTCGTGGATGCGCGCCAGGACATCGTCCAGGCGCTCACCCTCATATCGCAGCTGTTGAATCAAGGTTCACCATCCCGAGGTCATCGACGATCACATGGTCTGCCAGCTCGTCATAGGACATCACTGGCACGTGCGGCAGGAGCCGAACGAGGAAGCTGCGCAAGGCCACGCGGAGCCCGGGGGCACACACGACGACCGGTTCGACTCCCTCGTCCTCCGCAGCACGCACCCGGCGGGACACCGCCGTGGCCAGACGCTGCGCCGTCTCGGGATCGAGCGCGAGTTGGGAACCAGTGTCGCCGCGCATCACGGCCGCAACGAGGCTCTGTTCGACGAGGGGGTCGAAGGTGACGACGGGCAACCGACCCGCCGGCGCGCGCACCGCACAGATCGATGGAGCCAAGGCCAGGCGGCATGCCTCGACCAAGTGCTCGGTGTCACGGGTGACCCGTGACCGCTCGCTCAACGTTTCGAGGATGCGGGTCAGATCACGAACCGGAACCTGCTCGGCCAAGAGCGACTGCAGCACCCGTTGCACTTCGGCCAAACTCACGCCCTGCGCGGTCAGATCATCGACCACGGCGGGGTCGTGGTCACGAACCAGGTCGATCAACAACTTGACGTCCTGGCGGCTCAACAGCTCCGGCGCGTGACGGCGGGCCAGCTCGGCCAGGTGCGTGGTGATGACGGACCCGCGGTCGACGACCGTGGCACCCATGGCCTCGGCGGTGGCGCGGTGCTCCATCGGGACCCACTTGGCCGGCAGACCGAACACGGGCTCACGAACTTCGATCCCCGGCAGCTGCGACAGATCGTCGGTGATGACCAACACCTGCCCGGCCGGCGCCTGGCCGGTGGCAACGGCCACGCCGTGCACCTTGACGACGTAGGTGCCGAGCTCGAGCTCGATGTTGTCCCGAGTCCGCACCGGCGGAATGACCACGCCGAGCTCCTGGGCCATCTTGCGACGCAACGCCTTGACCCGATCGAGCAGATCGCCCTCGGCCCCCAGGTCGACGAGGTCGACGAGGTCCATGGCGAGTTCCAGGCTCAACGGCTCGACCCGCATGGAGCGTGACAACTCCGACGGAGCATCGGGATCGACGAGCTCGGATTCGGCCACCACCGGCGGCGCGTCGTTCTCGGAGAAGTCGATGGCACCGAGGCGGCGACCCAGCACGTACGCGGTGATGCCGACCAGGAAGAACGGCAGCTTCGGCAGACCCGGAGCCAGGCCGAGACAGATCATGGCGATGCCACCGGAGCGGATGGCCCGATGTTGGCGGGCGAACTGCGCCGAGACATCGCTGCCCAGGTCCTGCGAGCCGGCCGCCCTGGTGATGATGAGGCCCGACGCGATCGACACCAGCAATGCGGGAATCTGCGACACCAGACCGTCGCCCACCGTGAGCAGGCTGTAGGTGCTGATGGCTTCGCCGATGGGCTGGTGACGCTGCACCACGCCGACGACGAGAC
The DNA here is from genome assembly GCA_038327485.1 of Acidimicrobiales bacterium. Taxonomy (GTDB): domain Bacteria; phylum Actinomycetota; class Acidimicrobiia; order Acidimicrobiales; family Microtrichaceae; genus JBBQLA01. Next base: position 4,173 of record JBBQLA010000168.1, on the reverse strand, counting down.
CGCCGATGAGGTTGACGGCGGTGATGATGACCGCCGCGACCGCGTCGCCCTTCACGAACTTCGACGCACCGTCCATGGCGCCGTAGAAGTCAGCTTCCGCCGAGATCTCCTGGCGCCGACGGCGAGCTTCGTCGTCGTCGATCACGCCGGCGTTCAGATCGGCGTCGATGGCCATCTGCTTACCGGGCATGGCGTCGAGGGTGAAGCGAGCCGCGACCTCGGCGACGCGGGTGGCGCCCTGGGTGATCACGACGAACTGGATGACCACGAGGATCAGGAAGACCACGAGCCCGACCACCAGCGAACCGCCGATGACGAAGCTGCCGAAGGCCTCGATGACCTTGCCGGCTTCACCGTTGGCCAGGATGAGCCGTGCGGTACTGAGGTTGAGTGCGAGCCGGAACAGCGTGGCGATGAGGAGCAGCGACGGGAACGCCGCCAGATCGAGGGCGCGACGGGCGTTCAGCGATGCCAACAGGAGCAGCACGGCGAAGCCGATGTTGAGCGCCAGCAGGATGTCGAGCAATGCCGTCGGCAACGGAATCACCATCATGGCGACGATGCCGACCACGGCCAACGGGAAGATCGTCGTACCGATCCCGCGTTGCTTCATGTTCATCGGACGTCCTGCTTCACCGGACACCATCGGCCAGCTTGGGACCGGCATGAGTCGTTTGGCCTATGCGCTTCTCGAGCGTGCGACGACGTCGAGGCGAGATCCGTTCCAACGATCCATCCTGCGGAGTCCACGAGTCGACCACGTCGAGCCCCAACGTCGCCCCGTAGGACTTGTGGGCCAGGCTGAGACGCTGGATGAACGCCAGCACCGTGGCGACCGCCTGGTACAGCTCGCGCGGGATCTCCTCCCCCGGGCGGCACAACCGATACAGGGTCCGGGCCAGAGGCTTCGACTCGACGCACGGCACCCCGTGACGGCGAGCCTCCTCACGAATGCGCGCCGCGGTGCCATCCGCGCCGCGGGCCACCACCTTGGGAGCGCCCTTCTCACGTTGATAGCTGATGGCGATGGCGAAATGGGTCGGGTTGGTGATGATCACGTCGGCCAGCGCCACCGAGCTGATCATGCGGTTGCGGGACATGGCCATGCGGTTCGAGCGCATGCGGGCCCGCACGTGCTGATCGCCTTCAGCATCTTTGTACTCCTGCTTGATCTCCTGCTTGGACATCTTCATTTCCTTGACCAGCGCGCGTTTCTTGATGGCGTAATCGGCCAGGCCCAACAACGTGCACACCACCGCCACGATCTGCACCAGGTGCAACGACAACGCACCGATCGAGGCGATGGCATCGGTGGTCGATCGGGCCGGGCTACCGATGAGCTGGTCGGAAACCCCCTTGACCATGGTCCAGACGACCAGGCCGATGGTGCCGAGCTTCACGATCTGGGCCAAGGCCTGCCACAACCCCTTGACCGAGAACATCCGCTTGAGACCAGCGATCGGGTTGAGGTGCTTGAGCTTCGGCTTGAGTGGCTTGCCGGTGAAGATGAACCCGACCTGGGCCAGGTTGGCGGCGATGGCGAGACCGACGAGCGTCAGCAGCGTGGGCAGCATCGCCGTCAACATCATCGACAACGCCTTGCCCACGGCGGTGGGCAATCGGGCCGCATCGGGATGGCGAGCCATGGCCACCGCGGCGATGAGCAGTTCCTTGGCTGCATCGGTGATCCCCCGGACCAGGCCCGGCAACACCAGCGTTGCGATCAACAGCGACAGCCAGCCGACGAGGTCGTTGGATCGGGCGACGCGTCCGTCGCGGCGCGCCTCCTTCTTCCGTTTCGGGGTCGGCGCCTCGGTCTTGTCGTGATTGCGACCGGCCATGTCATCTCACCAACATGTCAACGCACCAGCGACCACATGGCGTCGAGCGACGACGTGGTCAGTCGCGGAACGGCGTACACCACCAACGGAAACGCCGACGCCGCCAGCATGACCAGCACGATCCCCTTCACGCCGAAGCCGACCACCAGGATGTTCAGCTGCGGCGCCGCCTTGGTGGCCAGCCCCAGTAGCAACTCCGTGACGAACAACGCACCGAGCAGCGGGGCGCCGATCTGCAGCGTCGCCAACAGGAATTGCCCGAGCCCGGTCGTCACGAGGTTGGCCATGCGATCGATGTGGAATCCGCCAACTGGCGCGAGGTCGAAAGTGCGGGTCAGCCCGGCGATCAGCAGCAGATGGCCGCCCGTGGCGAACAGCACCAGCGTGCCCAGCGTCTGATACATGCGACCCATGGGGGCGGCGGACGACTTCGAGGTCGGGTCGTACATCGACGCTGAGGTGAGCCCAGCGAAGGTGTCGATGGAGTTGCCGGCCGCCATGACCGCCTGGAACAGCAGCGAAACGAGGAATCCGAGAGCAAGGCCGATGATGGCCTGGAACAGCAAGGAGCCGACCAAGGCGCCAGTGTCGTTGATGGGGAGGTCCGATCTCGACGCCAGGTGCGGCGCCACCGCCAGGCCCAACGCCATGGCCAGTCCCGCGCGGATCTTGGGAGGCACATAGCCCTGGAACGGCGGGCTCACGGTCATCCACGCGGCGAACCGAGTGCTGGCCAGCAGGAAGGCCACGAAGAACCGCGGGTCGAACGACAGGTTCACGGTCAGCCCAACATGTGAGGCAGCATGGCGAAGAGGTTGTGGGTGTAGTCCACGACGCTCGAGAGCATCCAGTTGCCGCACAGCAGCAGCACTACGCCGACGCCCACGAACTTGGGGACGAACGCAATCGTCGGTTCCTGCAACTGGGTGGCCGACTGCACCATGCCCACGAGCAGGCCGATGCCGAGTGCTGTCAGCAGGATCGGCGCCCCGAGCTTGGCCGCCAACATGAGCGCATCGGTGCCCAGTTGGATGACGTTCGTGTCCTTCACGCGACTGTGTCCTTCACGAGACTGTGTCCTTCACCGCGAGCTCCTAGTGGTAGTTGGCCACGAGGGCGTGGGCGATCATCGACCATCCGTCGACCATGACGAACAGCAACAACTTGAACGGAAGCGAGACGAAGACCGGCGGCAGCATCATCATGCCGAGCGACATCAGTCCGGAGCTGACGACCAGGTCGATGACCAGGAACGGCAGCAACACCATCACTCCGATGATGAAGGCCGACTTGAGCTCCGACAACACGAAGGCCGGGATCACCGCGGTCAGCGAGGTCTTGTCGGGCGTCTCGGGACGCTTCAACTTCGACAGGTCGATCATCAGGTTGAGCTCTTCACGCCGGGTGTTGCGCAGCATCCAGGTCTTGATCGGTGCCTCGGCCTTCTTCAACGCCACCGACTGGGTGATCTCACCGCGTTGATAGGGCTGCCAGGCCTGGTCGTTGATCTGCTTGATCACCGGCGCCATCACGAACAGCGACAGGAACATGGCGAGACCCGTCAGCACCTGGTTGGGCGGCACGGTCTGCAGCCCGATGGCGTTGCGGGCCAGACCCAGCACCACGACCATTCGGGTGAAGCTGGTCATCAGGATGACCAGCGACGGGGCGATGGCCAGAACTGTCAGTCCGAGGAGGATGACGATGCTCTTCGACGGCTTGCTGTTCGCCGCGGTGCCGCCGTCGCCGATCGATCCCAGGTCGAGATTGAGCGAGACCTTGCCGTCACCGGCGATGGTGGTGGTCGGCGACGAACCAGCGGCGCCGACCGGGGCGGCGGGAATTGCCGGAGGTGCCGGCACTGTCTGAGCGCCGGCGGTTCCGCCGAACATGGCGGAGAACGACGCGAACGACACGCACACGAGCGCGATGAAGGAGAGGATTCGGCGACGTTGGGACATGGTTCTACTCAGGCGCGCCGGACGGTGCGCTTCCTGATCGTCTCGAGCAGGTCGATGGGCTCGGCGCGTGACGCCAGCCGTTCCACCAGATCGATCGTGTGCACCGTGGCGACCGGGTCGGTCACCGCTGCCACCTTGGTGAGGTTGATGTCGCCATCGGTGGCCTCGTTGCTGGAGTCGCCGTCGGTGATGTCGGCGACGAGGCTGACCGTGGTGTCGGTTGAGCCGACCAGCAGGGTGCGGCCGGCAACGCGAACGACGACGAGGTTGGATCGCCGGCCCATCGACCGGCGAGACACCAGCTCGAGGTCGGTGCTCGACGCTGCGGACAACTTCCCCTTGCGCCGCAACACGCGGGCCGCGAACCAGAT
>JBBQLA010000167.1:0-5992 GCA_038327485.1 Acidimicrobiales bacterium | reverse complement strand
CACCTGGATCTGTCGGCTGAGATGGGCGTCTCATGAGCCCCATTCTGTGGGGGATCGTGGCGGTCGCCGCGCTGATGTTCGCCTCGTGGCTCCTCAGCGTGAAGTTGGTCAACGCCAGCATCGTGGACATCGTCTGGGGGCTCGGGTTCGTCACCATGGGCTGGACGGTGTGGGTCACCCACCACCGCTCGACCGACGCCACTTCGATCGCCTTGCTCGCGATGGTCAGCCTGTGGGGTCTGCGGCTGGCGGGTTACCTCTCGTGGCGAAACCACGGCAAGGGCGAGGACTTCCGCTATGTGGCCATGCGCCGCAAGATCGGGCCGAACTTCTGGCTCGTCAGCCTGGTCTCGGTGTTCCTGCTCCAAGGAGTGCTGGTGGCGGTGGTCTCCCTCCCGCTCTCGGTCGGACTGAACCGCGTCAACGTCGGGATCGGTGTATTGGGCTACGCCGGCTTCGCCCTGTTCGCTGTCGGGCTCTTCTTCGAGACGGTCGGCGACTTCCAGCTGGCCCGCTTCAAGGCCGATCCGGCCAACCAGGGAGCGGTCATGGATCGTGGTCTGTGGCGCTACACCCGCCACCCGAACTACTTCGGCGACTTCTGCGTGTGGTGGGCCATCTTCTTGGTGTCACTCAATTGCGGGCCATGGTGGACGGCCATCGGGCCGATCGTCATGAGCGTGCTGCTGCTTCGTGTCTCCGGCGTCGCGTTGCTGGAGAAGTCCATCGGCAGGCGGCGGCCCAAGTACGCCGACTACATCGCTCGGACCTCGGCCTTCTTCCCCCGACCACCGCGGCGAGTTCCACGCCGGCCGCCACGGAGTGAGCCCACCTCGACCGATCGGCCAGAATGAGCTGGTGAGTACCCCCGTTGATCCGTCGCTCGTCGACTTCGCCACCGAGATCGCCCTGGAGGCCGGCCGTTACACCTTGGAGCACTTCCGTTCCCTTGAACTGGTCATCCAGTTCAAGGGTGACGGCAGCCCCGTCACCGCCGTCGACCTGGGTGCCGAGCGACTGCTGCGTGAGCGCATCCATGCCGCCTATCCACATGACTCAATCGTCGGTGAAGAAGAGGATGACCACCACGGCACCAGCGGCCGACGGTGGATCATCGACCCGATCGACGGCACCTCCAGCTTCACCCACGGCGTGGCCCTGTACTGCAACCTGGTGTACCTCGAAGACGAGGAGGGTCCGGCCGTCGGCGTCATCAACGTTCCCGGCGTGAGCGAGGTGTGTTCTGCCGGTCGTGGGCGCGGCGCCACCCTCAACGGGGTGCCGTGCCACGTGTCGGACCGCACCGAACTGGCCGGCGCCTGTCTCACCACCTCGGGCTTCAGTCACTGGGATCGCGACGCTCTGCTGCGCCTGCACGCCTCCGGCATGATGATGCAGACGTGGGGCGACGGCTACGGCTACGCGCTGGTCGCCAGCGGTCGAGCCCACGCCATGGTCGATCCCGAGATCAGCGTCTGGGACATCGCTCCATGTCGCGTGATCATCCCTGAGGCCGGGGGACGGTGCTCATCATTCGATGGTCGAACCGACCTCGACGTGCCGGACTTCCTGGCAACCAATGGTGCGCTGCACGACGAAGTACTGGCGATCCTCAACGGCTGAACGGACACGACATGTCGCTCGACGACCATCACTCCATCGAGCTCCTTCGGGCCGAACGAATCGCACTGGCGACATTGCGGGGGGCCGACCTGACCGCGGGAGTCGAAGGATGTCCGGGGTGGTCGCTCCACGACCTGCTGGCACATCTGGCCATGGTCAATCGCATGGCCATGCGGATGCTCATCACTCCGCCGACCTCCGAGGCCCCGGCGGCATCGGAACGTCCGCCCCAGCAAGACAACGGCGACGCCATCTGGGATTTCCTCGACGATGGCATGGGCCGGCTGCTCGCAGAGTTCGAGTCACGTGATCTGACGACGCCGTGCTGTGCATTCGTCGGACCGGTGACGATCTCGTGGTGGCTCCGACGTCAGCTGCACGAGACGACTGTTCATCGACACGACGCTCAGGTCGCCGCCGGAGTCATCGGCTCGATCGATCCGATCGTTGCTGCCGATGGGGTCGACGAGTGGCTCGACCTCCAGGTCGACCGTGGTTGGGCCGCAACCGATGGCGTCTCCGGCACGATCCACTTGCACGCCACCGATCTCGCCTCGGATGAGGCGGCGAACGGTGACGGCGAGTGGTTCATCGAGCTCGGTGACACGCTCGCATGGCGTCACGGTCACCAGAAGGGGGATGTCGCACTGCGCGGGTCCCGCTCCGATTTGTTGCTGGCCGCGTGGGGCCGAATCCCGGTTTCCTCGCTGGACACCGTGGGCGACGTCGCTCTGTTCGAGCGCTTCCTCGAGAGCCTGAGGTTCAGACCGCCATCATCAGGCGCTCGACCAGGTTGATGTCACCGAAGTCCGCGCTCTCGGAGATGCGTTCGGCCCAGGTCTCGTGCGAACCAATGGCATCGGCATAGCTGGCCCGGCGCTTGGCCTGACGGCCCACCGGCGCATCGTCGTTGGCGGCTTCGTACTGCGCCTCGATGCCGGCCTTCAGGCTCTCGAGTGCTTCGGTGCGCATCTGGCTGACCCGACTCTCGGTCACGCCGAGGAAACGGGCGAGTTCCTGAGAGGTCTTCTCCTGCAGGAAGTAGCCCACGATCACCAGCCGCTGACGCTCGGGCAGCAGCGCGATGGCGTCACGCAGGTAGGCGTGCAGCTCGCGGTTCTCCAGCTCCTGGCTGGGTTCGATCACGCTCGGGTCGGCCAACACGTCGACGAGGGTCAATTCCTCGTCGGGGCCGTCAGTGACGAGGTGCTCGAACGCCAACACAACCGAGCGGAACAGACGATCCTGCAGGCGGTTGAGCTCGGCCTTGCTGATGTCGAGGGCCTCGGCCATCTCACTCATCGACGGGACCCGGCCCAGCTGGTTGGCCAAGCGCTGCTCGACCGAATCGAGACGGCGGGACAGTGCCCGCACCGAACGGGGCGCCCAGTCAGCGGCACGTACCGAGTCGAGGATGGCGCCGCGAATGCGCTGAGCAGCGAACCGCTGGAACGGAACGCCCTTGGTCTCGTCGTAGCGCTTGGCGGCCTCGACCAGTCCGAGTGCGCCGGCACGAGCGAGCTCGTCGCGATCCACGTGGCGGGGGAAGTGCACCGCCACCTGGAAAACCACGTGGTTCACCAGCGGCAGGTGTTCTTCGATGAGCAGGGTGATGTTCTGGGATTCACTCTTCACGACGGGTCTCTCCTCCAAGTCGCAGACAACTGACAGAGGTATCGACAGGCGCGGCGAAAAGCTTGAGAGATTTCCCGCGAAATCTTCATCCCCGGTTCGTAGGTGCCGATTCGGCGGCCTGCTGACCGGTTCTCAACTTGGAGAATCCATCGACCCTGCCGTGCGCCAACTTGAACTCCAGGACCAAGGAACTTGTCCCGACCGTTCAGCTGTAGGTGGCTGCCTTGACCCCGCGCCGAGCCAACTCGCGCAGTACCGGCAGCGGTTCGACCAACTCAGCCACCCCGAACGCTCCCGGGCGACGGTGCTCCGACCACGTGGACGCCACCACGCCGGTCAGAGCGGCGGCGGCGGCGCCCAGACGGTCGTGCACCGCGTAGACCAGCGTCGTCGACTCGATACCGACGACACCGCGGACCTCGACCCGCACCGCACCGGGGTCTCCTTCGACCGTCTTGTTTCGCTGCGGCAGGAACCCGAGCACTCGATCCGATGCCGCGACCGCAGTTCGTGAAGTGACCCGACGAACCTGCGGGAAGGCCCGCGTGAGCAGAAGCGGATCAGCGAGCGCTCCCCGTGCACAGTCCTTGGCGCCGACCGGGTCGGGAAACCAACACAGTTCCTTGCCCGACCCGCCGGCGTGATCGACCCACTCGCCATCGCGCCACTCGTGGGCCCGGTCGAGCAGTTGACGCTGACGCTGACGAAGACACGCAGCGCCGCCCGCGCCGAAGCTGGCGACATGGATCTCGTTGACCTGGTCCAACGCCGTGGCGGCGTGACGGGTCAGCAGACACGTCAGTCCAGGAGACGCCGCAGAACCGACCAGAAGACAGCGGTCGAGCTCTCTGGCCCGGGTGTCCAGCGCCAGGAGGGCCGTGATGTCGTCGAGATCATCGCTCATCGAGATCACGTCCACACCCCGCTCGAGCCAGCGTGTGGCGGCAGCTGCGTGGTCTCCCGCGGCCCCACTCAGGATCGCCAGTGACACCGACGAGAGGTTCGACGTTCGACGAACGGCCGAGCCCAACGCCGACGACACCGCGTCGAATCGTTCGTTGGTCGAGCCGATGATCTCGACGCCGATGGTCGGACGGCTCGACACGAGCTCCCGAACGAGTCGGACACCGACGGTGCCGAGACCTTCGACGGCGATGAACTCCGTCTGCTCGCTCGTGGTCGCCGGATCGCTGTCCGTCGTCAGCTCACTCAACGGAGGTCGTCGCCGCTCAACTCACGCCATCCCCCATGGTGCGGAGGCGATCCGCCAGTGCCCCGCAGCCGCAGGCCGGCAGCGACCAGACCAGCGAGACCGAGCGCCGCCAGCGCCCTTCGAAGTCCAGCCACCGTGCCTCCGTCTCGTGTCCCTACCGGGTGTCGTATCCGCTTCGCAACCGGTTCAGTGGGGCTAGCTGGAGTCGAACCAGCGACCTCACCCTTATCAGGGGTGCGCTCTAACCAACTGAGCTATAGCCCCGGCGGGGGGTGAAGCTACACGGCCACGACACTGCCGAGCGAGCTCGATCAGTTCGAACGAGGCCGCGACGTCTCCTCTTCGATGACGGTCACCCAGACCCCACCGATGATGTCGGAGATCAAGTTGAACACCAACGTGGCGATGGTCGCCGCCACGGTCGATGCGAAGGTGAGGATCAGTCCCACCAGGCCGAACTGCCGGAACAGGAAGTCGCCGTTGAGCTTCCAGTCGGTCACCGAGAGGTTCGATTGCACGAAGGTCTCGACCTTGGCCACGGTTCCTGAGCCTCGAGCCACCGCCCACACGATCACCGCGGCGATCATGAACACCAGCCACAGCGACAGGAAGAACAGCAGCGAGGCCTTGAGCACCGACCACGGATCGACGTGGCGGATGAGTCGCCGAACCTTGCGAGCCTCGAGCCGACCGCGCTGGCTGCGCCCACCGTGCTGCTGGGCGATGCGCTCAGGCGCGGAGGGAACCGTGACCGACCGAGTCACCACCTCGGTCTCGGAAACATCCACATAATCGTCGGGGCTGCCGGCCTCGGTCTCGTCCACTGTGTCGTCGACGAGATCCTCGCGGCGGAGCGAGGAGAGATCTGATGGTTTGGGCGCCACGCCGCCACGCTACCCCGGCCGATCGTCAGGTCGCGCGCTCGCTGTACCGGTCACGTCGTCCAGCTCGACCGTGACCGTCACGATTCCACTGTCAGCGGTCACGATGTCGGTCACTCGGGCTCCTGCTCGCGAGGCCACCCCTTCGGCTGCGCGCAGATCGCGTACGGCGGCCAGAGCAGCCAGATCGGCCACGGCCTGCACCCGAGCCTGGGTATGGGCTGTGGTCGATTCGTGTGCCAGACCAACCAACATCATCGAGACCAGCCCGATCACCAGTACCCAGATTCCCAACGCCTGGCCGCGCTCGTTGTCTGCCATGTTGCTCCCCTGTCTTTCTCGGTCAGGGGAAGTTGTGATGGGCCGAGCTTGGCCCGCCGAGTTCACTCAATAACTGAGTCGGACCCGTCGCCGACATCATCTCCGTCGACATCATCACCGTCGATGTCGTCACGTTCGGTGACCCGAGCGACCGCAACCACCTGAGTGTCGTCGTCAAGGTTCATGACGCGCACACCAGTGGCATCACGGCCCTGCGTCGAGATGGTTTCGACGCCCATTCGAATGGTCACTCCGGAGTCGTTGACCAAGAACACCTGATCGTCTTCGGCCACCATCAGCACGGCAACCACCGTGCCCT
>JBBQLA010000166.1:0-5997 GCA_038327485.1 Acidimicrobiales bacterium | reverse complement strand
GAGGTGCCGCCCCACACGCCGGAGTCCTGGTTGGTCTGCAGTGCGAACTCGAGGCAAGGAGCCTTGGCGTCGCAGCTGTCGCAGACAGACTTCGCCGTTTCGATCTGCTCGATGGCGGGGCCGGTGGTGCCGACCGGGAAGAACAGGTCGGGATCGGTGTCCTGACAGGCAGCGACGTCGCGCCAGTCGTCATTGGCCAGCGACAACGAGCGGGTGGAGGTGAGAGCCACGATATTCTCCTGGGAGCAGTTCGATCGGCGTGACGTTCGCAGCCATCTCGAACGACACTGTCGACCGACACGGAGCACCACGGTGCGCAATGGCACCGCAGTTCACGGAGTGGGATCACCGGGAGGACTCCCGGTGCGTCCGGCGGATCAGGAATCTGCCCTGGGGTCAAATCCTTGTGAAAAACCGAACAAGCAAACGATATCTGGCAGTGTTCGAGCTGTAAAGAGAAAGTTCCGAGGAATTCAACACAATGTTGATCTATGGCCACCGCGGGGCATCCGCGGATCATCCCGAGAATACCTTCGAAGCCTTCGAGGCCGCCCGAAACCAGGGCGCAGACGGGGTCGAGCTCGACGTCCGCCTCACAGCGGACGGTGTGCTCGTTGTCTGCCATGACCCGGTCGTGACAGACGCCCACGGGCTCGACCTCGTGATCGCAGAGTCCGATTCGACTTCATTGCCTGATGCCGTGCCGAGCCTGGCCGAAGCGCTGGACGCTTGCGGTGACCTGGTGGTCAACGTCGAGATCAAGCATGGCAACGACGAACCGGGCTTCGACCCGCAGCGCCGGCTGGCCGACCTGGTACTGGAGGAGTGGTCAGGCCGTGGCCGCACTCCCCGCATCATCGTGTCGTCGTTCGACTTCGCCATGATCGAGCGAATCCGGGCCATCGATCCGCGTGTGCCCACGGGCTACCTGGTGCTGGCTGCGTTCCAGCCGGTCGACGCGGTGCAGCGATGCCTCGACGGGGGCCACAACGCGCTGCATCCGTGGGATCCGCTGGTCGACCAGTCGGTGGTCGATCGGTGCCACGAGGCCGGTCTGGCCGTCAACGTCTGGACCGTCGATGACCCCGAGCGCATCGTGCAGCTCCAGTCGTGGGGTGTCGATGGCGTGGTCACCAATCGCCCGGGTTTCGCTCGCTCCACCTTGTCATCCTGAGCCACATTCGGTCAGGGGAGTGCGGCGCCGGTCGGGAGCACGAGGCGCATGATCTCGGGGTGATGGGCGAAGTCGAGCGTCTCGATGTCTCCGAGATGATCGCCGTCGACTTGATAGGGCACCGCGCCGAACGCTTCGACCCGCATCGAGGTGAGATCGCTGCGGTAGTCGGCTCCGGGCGCACCTCGAAGTCCGTTCTCTCCGTGCAACGCCCGGCTCATGAGGCGGAGGAACGGCACCGTGCGCAAGGAGTTCACCGAGATGTTGGTCAGGCCGCGGTCCAGCGTGGCGTCGGGCGCAACGTTGAAGGGCCGGTTCCCCACGAAGGTGTAGGGGTTGAGGTTGAGGCAGATGTCGAAGTAGCCATCCTCGATCGTGGTGCCGTCCTCGAACACGACCCGGAAATGGGGGTGCTTGCGGTCGTACGTGAAAAAGAAGGCCTGGAGGCCTCCGGCGATGAACAGCGCGTGACCGGCGTAGCGCTTCCATGACGAGCGCTTCTCCACCTCCTTCACCAGCGCAGCGTCCCACCCGATGCCCACGTGGAAGAGGAAGTAGCGACCGTTGACCGACCCCAACCCGATTCGTCGGATCGACCCGGCGGCCAGCGCATCGGAGATCACCAGGGCCGCATCGGTCGGTTCATCGGGGAGGCCGATGGCCCGAGAGAACACGTTGGTCGACCCGCCGGGCAACGCGGCGAGGGCGCAGTCGGTCCCGACGAGACCGTTGGCGATCTCGTTGAGTGTGCCGTCACCACCGAGGCACACGACCACTTCGGTGCCGTTGGTGGCAGCATCGAGCGCCAGCTTGGTGGCGTGGCCGCGCCGGTTCGTCTCGACGACGTCCACGTCATGATCGGCCGACAGGATCTTGCCGATGATGACCCGGCGGCGGGCGGTCACCGAGGACGCCGACGAGTTGACGATCAGCAGCACTTTCACGAGGGCGGCACGCTACCGCGACTGGCGAAGACAGCTCGGTGGCGTTGACTCACCCGCGTCCACGTCGCCGGGGCGGTTTTGTGAGCGAAAGGTGACCCGCGCCAGAATCACCTTCATGAACGTCGTCGTGTGCGTCAAGCAGATTCCCGACCCGGCTGATCCCGGCTCGATGGATCCCACCACCAAGACCCTGGTCCGTTCCGGCAAGCTCATCCTGGACGAGTCCGACAGCTACGGCGTCGAGATGGCGCTCCAGCTGGTCGATGCCGCCGGCGGCGGCGAGGTGACCCTCGTCTCCATGGCCCCCAGATCCGAGACCTCGGGCCTGCGTACCGCGCTGGCGATGGGTGCCGCCAAGGCAGTGCTGGTGAGTGACGACGCCCTCGCCGGGTCCGATGCACTCGGCACCTCCAAGGTGCTGGCCAAGGCCATCGAGCGTGCGGGCCAGGCCGACCTGATCCTCACCGCCACCGAGTCGTCCGATGGGTACACCGGCACGGTCCCCGAGCAGATCGCCGAGCTACTCGGCCTCGTCTCGGTCACCTTCGCCAAGTCGATCACCATCGACGGCACCATGGCCAAGATCGACCGTCAGACCGAGTCCGGCTACGACGAGATCGAATGCCAGCTGCCCGCCCTGGTGTCGGTGACCGCCGGTGTGGTCGAGCCCCGCTATCCCTCGTTCAAGGGCATCATGGCCGCCAAGTCCAAGCCGGTCGATGAGGTCAAGATCGCCGATCTCGGCATCGACGCCTCGACCGTGGGCTGGGCTGGTGCTGGCCAAGAGATCGTCGAGGTCGTCACGGCCCCGACCCGCGACGCCGGCGAGATCATCGAAGACGACGGCGAAGGCTGCGCCAAGATCGTCGCCTACCTCGAGAACCTCAAAGTCATTTGAGTCAACGGTCATTCAAGTCAACTGTCATCTGAGCCGTTCGGGCTCACCGAGAAGTCGTCATCCCGCTGAGTTCGCTGGTCGAGAAAAGGTTCCGCACATGAGTGTTTCAAAGATCTGGGTTTTCGCCGAAGCCACCGATGGCAAGGTCGCCACCATCACGTTGGAGATGCTGGCCAAGGCCCGCACCCTGGGCGCCACCGTCGAGTGCGTGTACAACGGTGCTGACGCTGACGTCATCGCGGCCACCCTTGGAGCGCACGGCGCCACCGCGGTACACGCCACCGGTGACCTCGGCGGCGCGCTGGCCGGCCGTCCCATCGCTGCGGCCATCGCCGCTGCGGTCGAGGCAGGCAACGGGCCTGACGTCGTCTTCTTCGGCACCACCTACGACGGCCGCGACGTCGCCGGTCGTCTGTCGGTCAAGCTCGACGCCCCGGTCATCACCAACGTCGTCGACCTCGAAGACCGTGATGGCTCCCTCGTCGGGGTCGAGCCGGTGTTCGGCGGCACGCAGAACGTCATCACGAAGTTCACGACCGACAAGACGCAGATCTTCCTCATCCGTCCGAAGTCGTTCGCTGCTGAGGAGTCGGGTGGCGCCGCCGCGTCGGTCGCCTCGTTGCCGGTGCCCGACGGTGTGGTCGCCGCCAAGATCGTCAACCGACACGTCGAGGAGAAGACCGGCCCGTCGCTCGACGAAGCCGCCGTCGTCGTCTCCGGTGGCCGTGGCCTCGGCGACAAGGACAAGTACCAGATGATCGAGGACCTGGCCAAGACCCTGGGCGCTGCGCCCGGAGCGTCTCGCGCCATCGTCGACGCTGGTTGGGTGCCCTACAGCTACCAGGTCGGCCAGACCGGCAAGGTCGTGAAGCCGACCGTCTACATCGCTGCGGGCATCTCGGGCGCCACCCAGCACCTCGTGGGCATGAAGGGCTCCAAGAACATCATCGCCATCAACAAGGATCCCGAAGCCCCGATCTTCTCGGTGGCGGACCTCGGCATCATCGGCGACGTCAACAAGGTGCTGCCCAAGCTCATCGAGGCCCTGAAGGCTCGCTGAGTCAGACCAGCGGCCACGGGTGCCGCTGACCCGTGGGGTCGCTGGGGAACCTTCCCCCCGACACCACCGCACGACATCTGGCCACCACCGCATCGCGCTCGAACGGATCCAGGAGCGCCGCGAGATCTTCGGGCAATCCATCGTCGAGTAGCCGGCCGAGGTCGTCGGCCAGCTCCGCGGGAAGCGGCTCGCCGGAAAAGTCCCACAGCACCGTGCGTAGCTTGAACTCAGCGTGCAGTGAGAGGCCGTTGTCGATCGCCCACACTCGCCCGTCGTGGCCCAACAAACAGTGGCCACCCTTGCGGTCGGTGTTGTTGCCGATCAGGTCGAGCAGACAGATCTGTTCCAACGCGCGGCGGAGCTCGGGGCGGTCGCGGAACGTGAAGTAGTGCTGCTCGTAGAACGACGGCACGAAGAACTGCACCGAGCCGACACCCATCGGGGCGTCGTGGCGGATGAACGTCGGGGGCACCACGTGCCAGCCCAGGAACTCGGCGAGGTCGTGCAGGCCGACCTCCCGCTTCCACAAGCCGCCCGGGAAGTCCCACAGCGGGCGCTCGCCGGCTTCGGGCTTGTAGATGGCCTGAGTGTGGTTGGTGCCGTCGTCGACGGTGACGAGGTACGTCCCGTTCGAACTCCACGGCATGCGTCCGTGGACCGACATCTCGCCGCCGATCAACAATGCCTCGACGGCTGGATCGTCGACGCCGACCGTCGAATCCAGGAGGTCGGTCAGCTCGGTGCCGCCGTCGCCGTCGTCGTCGTCGGGATCGGGTTCAGTTCCAGCGGGGACAGGCATGGCCGCTCTCATCCATCGGCCGGCCACAGAGACGGCACAGCGGACGGCCACCTTCGACCACTCGGCGGGCGCCGTCGATGAACGCCTCGACCTGGCCTCGGGTCAGCGCGATCCGAGCCTCCCCGATCATGTCGGGGTCGTACACGAGCTCGCCGTCCTCGTCGAGCTCGGGCTCCTCGTCGTCGCCGGGAGGGAGTTCCTCGGCGATCACGATCACCTGGCCGGTTGCGTCGTTGAGGGCCACCATCATGGATCCGACCGTCCACTCCGACAGGACGGGTGCGTCGAGCTCGGCCATGTGGGCCGGGGCTCCTTCGGGCAGCTCATGGGTGGCGAGCACGCGCTCCAGGTAGTCGGCCAGCATTGCGACCTGTTGCTTCTCGATCTTGAAGGACACGGCCACGCCGTTGCGCACCGTCTGGAGGAAGAACGTGCGGTTGCCGGGCTCGCCCACGGCGCCGCAGGTGAACCGGTCGACCGAGTCGAAATCGAAGGAGTGACCGGTCACGAAGGGGCCAACGTGGTCAGGTCGTCGCCCGTGCTGTTGACCGCCAGCACGATGGGCGCGCCCGTGCCCAGCAGGATCGGTGTGACCGAGCACGGCGAGATCACGATGCGTTGGAACAGATCCAGGTGAGTGCCGGCAGCGTGAGCGACCGCCGCCTTGATCGGATCAGCGTGCGAGACGCACACGATGGCGCGGCCGGCGTGCAGTGCTGCGAGACGACTCAACTCGGAAGTGATGCGCGTCTGCATCTCGGTGAACGACTCGCCTCCAGGAAAGCGGAACGTCGACGGAGTGTTCTGCACCTGTCTCCACTCGGGCAGCTTCATCAGGTCGGCCAGAGCGGCACCGGTCCACTCACCGAACTCGGCCTCGATGAGGCCTTTGGAGATCTTGGTGCGCAAGCCGAGCGCCTTGGAGATCGGCGCGGCGGTCTCGCGAGTGCGTTCCAGCGGCGAGGCGTAGACCGCGTCGATGTTGGGGAGCAGCTTGAGTCGATCGGCGACGGCCTGTGCCTGGGCGATTCCGGTCTCGGCGAGGTGGAGACCTTTGGCCCGGCCCGGGAGCAGCCTGCCGGTGGTCGTGGTCTGTCCGTGCCGGACCAGCAGCACCAGCGT
>JBBQLA010000165.1:0-6038 GCA_038327485.1 Acidimicrobiales bacterium | reverse complement strand
CGATCCCGGTGCGTCGCAGCGAACAGTCCGACTGCCCGAACGGCCACCTCGCTGTGCTTGTACGGGTACAGGTCGCCGACGAGCAGGACTCGTTCGATCCGGTCGCGCTGCTCGGACTTCGTCTCGGAGATGTCGGTGGCGGGAATGGGGATGACCTCGATGGTCCTCGGGTCGATGCCGGTCGCGGCGGCCACCTCCCGTCGACTGGCCGAGGTCGAGCAGATGACCCGGTCCGCTCGACGAACGGATCGCCGAGCCCACCAGGCCAGCACGGCGAACTTGGCCCGGGCAGCCACCGTGGTGGCGACATCGCTCGACGTGTAGAGGTGTGGGTTCTGCACGACCAGGACCTGCAGACGACCCCCTCGTCGAAGCACTGGAAGGCGATCGCAGAACCCGATGTAGACATCGGCCGACCCGCCGCCCAGCATTTCGCGACCGAGCGCTGCGGCCCGTGACGCCCGGATGAGGGTCAGGCCTGGATCACCGTCGCCCACCTGCGCGCTCGGCGGCACGATGGCGGTGGTCTGGGCACCGCTGCGGGCGAGGCCTGCGAGCGCCGCCGGAAGCGAGATGGCGGTGCCGGCACCCAACGCTGTTCCAGCGGCCAGCGTCACGCGCACTACGGTGACCCTCTGCCGCTCACCCCATGAGTCTGGCCCGTCTCATCCCGTGCCGTGAACATCCTCGTCGTCTGCCCGCACTACACCCCCGACGTCGCGGCGACGGGGGAGGTCATGACCGCGATCGCCGAGGGTCTCATCGATCTCGGCCATGAACTGCACATCGTCACCGCGCTGCCTTGGTACCAGGATCATCAGGTCCACCCGGACTGGCGAGGCAAGTGGTCACGCACCGAGACGACGCCATGGGGCCGTATCACTCGCCTGCACCCGTTCCCGACGAACAAGCGAAATCTGTGGGCGAGGGCGCTCGGCTTCGGCGGCTTCACCGGACTGGCGACGCTGGCGTCGGTGCGCGGTCGGCGACGTCCCGACGTGGTGTTGGTCATGTCGCCGCCGCTGATCCTGGGTATCACCGGGTGGATCGCGGCGAGGCGCTGGCGCGTGCCTCTTGTGTTCAACATTCAGGACGTGTTTCCCGACGTGGCCATCGAAGTGGGTGCCGTCACCAATCCCGTGGTCATTGCCATCGCCAAGTGGTTGGAGCGCTTCCTCTACTTGCGAAGCCAGGCGGTGACCGTTCTGTCCGAGGACCTTCGCGAGAACTTGGCGGCCAAGATCGGATCTCGGCGCCCCGAACGGGTCGAGGTCATCCCCAACTTCGTCGACACTGACGCGATCAAACCTCAGCCACGCGACAACTCGTATCGACGTGAGTTCGGACTCGGCGACCGAACCGTCGTGATGTATGCGGGCAACCTCGGGTTCAGCCAGTCGGTGGATCTGCTGCTCGACGCGGCCCGAGACCTCGCGGACGATCCCAGCGTGGTGTTCGTCGTCAACGGTGGCGGGTCGCAACGCGAGCCGTTGATGGCCCGCTCGGAGGACCTCGACAACCTGGTGTGGGTCGAGATGCAGCCGAAGGAGCGGGTGGGTGAGGTGCTTGCCGCCGCCGATGTGCACACCGTTCTGCTGAAGACCGGGTTGGCACGATCCAGCGTGCCGTCGAAGCTGTATTCGATCCTGGCATCCGGTCGGCCCGCGATCGCGTCGATCGACGAGGGCACCGAGGTGGCACGAACCCTGTCGGAAGCCCATGCAGGGGTGTCGGTTCCGCCTGACGACTCGGCCGCATTCGTCGCGGCCGTGCGGGCAGTCGTGGCCGATGTGGACGGTCGGCGACGGATGGGCGAGAACGGCCGCCGCTGGGTCGAACGGTGGCTGTCGCCCAGCGCGGTCGCCCAGGCGTACTCCGAGTTGTTCGAGCGTCTGGTCGAGCGACACTGACTGTCGCGCCAGTGGACCGAAGCACCGGTTCACGATTTCACCCCGTTGTGGATTACTGTGCTCGGCGCTATGGGTAAGGCCTCCTCCGCAAAAAAGATCGAGCGCGTTCAGCGTGCTGGCGTGTCCCGGGTCTCCGGTACGCGTCGGCCCATGGGCTTCGCGTTGTCGATCGTCGCCATCATCGTCGTCGGGGTGGTTCTTGTCGCCTTCGCTCGCAAGAGCCGCGTGGATTCCGACGACCTCGAACCGAGGATCGGCCAGACCTGGCACACCGCGTTCGGCGTGTACCAGTGCGACAGCTATCTCCCTGATCTGACTGACGCGGATCAAACGAACCTCAGCGGCATCAACACCTTCGGCGACGGATTGATCACCATCAAGCCCACCGTCAAGGCGTCGACCGGCAAAGGCGCCACCTTCGGCAAGTTCGCCGACTCGGTCGGTATCACCATCACCGACGGCAGCAAGGTCACGGCCAAGCTGCGCGACGGCACCGCCTTGAACACCGGCGACAAGTGCAAGGACGCCAAGGGCAACGACCGCTCCGCCGAATTGGTGTTGTTCGTGTGGCCGCCGCAGTCCACCAAGACCACCGACCCCGAGATCGTCCGCAGTGGCATTCGCGACGTGCGGTTCACCGAGGACCAGCAGATCATGGCGTTGGCGCTCGTGCCCACCGGCACCAAGAAGATCGATCTGCCGTCCACCTCAGCGCTGAAGAACCCGCGAACCAAGTCGCCGACGGCTTCGACCACCACGCAGGCACCGACCACCACGCAGGCTTCGACCACCACGCAGGCTTCGACCACCACCGTTCCGGTCACCACCACGACCAAGAAGAAGTAAGCCAGTGCGCGCCGTCGTGCTGGTCGGGGGCTTCGGAACCCGCTTGAGGCCGCTCACTCTGTCGGTCCCCAAGCAGATGCTCCCGGTGGGGCAGGTGACCATGCTGGAGCAGGTGGTCGCTCGGCTGGGTCGTGCCGGGGTCACCGAAGTGGTGCTGTCGCTGGGTTACCGCCCCGACGTCTTCCTCGAGGCGTTCCCCGATGGTCGTTGCGCCGGGGTTCCGCTGGTCTATGCCGAGGAACCCGAGCCCCTCGACACTGCCGGCGCCATTGCCTTCGCAGCGCGGTTCGCCGGCATCGACGACACCTTCCTGGCCCTCAACGGCGATGTCATCACCGACCTCGATCTCGCAGAGTTGTGGCAGACACATCTTCGTCACGGCGGCGAAGCCACGATCGCGCTCACCCCGGTCGAAGACCCGTCCCGCTACGGGGTCGTGCCGACCGATGACGACGGCCGGGTCCTTGATTTCGTGGAGAAGCCCGATCCTGGCACGGCGCCTTCGAACTGGATCAACGCCGGCACCTACGTGCTCGAGCCGTCGGTGCTCGACCGGATTCCCGAGGGTCAACGGTTGTCGATCGAGCGAGTGGTTTTCCCTGCGCTGGTTGCCGACGGCACGATCTATGCCATGAAGTCGGACGCGTATTGGCTCGACGCCGGCACGATCTCGACCTACCTGTCCGCGAACCTCGACCTGCTCGAAGGCGCTGCGCACAACGGTTCGTCGCACAGCGGCCCCAAACTGCTGGCCGTCGCCGACGACGCCGTCATCGACCTGGCCGCCACGGTGTCCGCATCGGTCGTCGGGGCCGGGGTTCGCATCGGCGCGGACAGTCGGGTGTCCAGCTCGGTCATCATCGCCGGCGCCGTGATCGGGTCCAACGTGACCATCGAGGGCAGCGTCATCGGTGGCCGAGCGATCGTCGAGTCGGGCGCCGTCATCACCAACTCGTCGGTGGTCGGCTTCGACCAGATCGTGGGTGCCGGCGATCAGCTGGACGGGATGTTCGTCCCTGCCCGAGAGGAATGGTCATGAGGGCACTGGTCACCGGTGGCGCCGGGTTCATCGGTTCGACCCTGGTCGACCGACTCCTGGCCGAAGGGCATGCGGTCGACGTGATCGACAACTTGTCGTCGGGCAACCTCGGCAATCTCTCGCAAGCTCGTGCCAACCGTGACCACGAGCTGACCTTTCACCAGATCGACATCTGCACCGACGAGGTCACGGCGCTCATCGAGCGCCGCGAGCCCGATGTCGTGTATCACCTCGCGGCACAGGCCGACGTCCGTGTCTCGGTGACGAACCCTGCGCTCGACGCCCGGATCAACGTGATCGGCGCCATCAACGTGCTGGAGGGTGCCCGCCGCGCCGGGGCCCGCAAGGTCGTGTTCGCTTCGAGTGGCGGCACGATCTACGGCGAGCCCGATCCGGCGGACCTTCCGGTCAACGAGTCGCATCCGTTGCGACCACTGTCGCCCTACGGAATCACCAAGCGGGTCTTCACCGACTACCTCATCGCTTACCGGGAGCTCTACCAGCTTGAGTACACCTCATTGGCGTTGGCCAACGTGTACGGCCCTCGCCAGGACCCTCACGGTGAAGCCGGTGTGGTGTCGATCTTTGCCGGCAAGCTCCTGGCCGCTGAGCCGTGCACCATCTTCGGCAGTGGCGAGCAGACCCGCGACTTCGTGTTCGTCGACGACGTCGTGGACGCATTCGTGCGTGCCGCCGACAAGGGTGACGGTCTGTTGATGAACATCGGCACTGCCCGCGAGGTCAGCGTCATCGAGCTGTACCGATCAATGGCGGCGGCGGCGGGCGTGAGCGCGGCCCCGTTGTACGCGCCGGCACGCGTGGGTGAGCTCGAGCGGATTTCTCTCGATCCCGGGCGAGCCACCATGCAGCTCGGATGGAACCCGTGGACGGACATCGATGCCGGCTCGCGGGCGGTCATCGACTGGGAACGCAGCCGGAGCACCTCGTGATCGACGAGTCGTCCTGGGGTCGTCGCTTCGACGGCAAGGTCGCGGTGGTCACGGGCGGATCATCGGGGATCGGTGCTGCAACAGTCGCTCGGCTCGCGGGCGAAGGGGCGACCGTGGTCGCCCTCGACGTGGTCGAAGCCGAGTCGACGCCGGCGGCACTGTTCCTGCAGGTCGACGTCAGTGATCCGGCCCAGGTGAACGATGCCATCGTCCGGATCGTGGCCGAATTCGGGCGCATCGACGTACTGGTCAACGTGGCCGGAATCCTTCGCTTCAACAACTTGGCGGACGTGACGCTCGAAGAGTGGAACCTCGTCATCGGGGTCAACCTCACCGGCACGTTCCTCATGTGCCAGGCCGCCATGCCGCACCTGCTCGAGGTCGGCGGAAACATCGTGAACACCTCGTCGACGGCAGCGCTGGGGGGCCACCCGTGGACCGCCGCCTACTCGGCATCGAAGGGTGGTGTGCTGGCGTTCAGCGAAGGGTTGGCCATCGAGTTCGGCAAGCGTGGCGTACGCACCAACATCGTTGCCCCAGGCTCCATCGAGACGCCCATCCAGAACCAGTTCTTCTTCCCCGAGGGCGCGGATCAGTCGCTGCTGCGACGGATCATGGCCTTCGACAGGCCTCGCGGACCCGAGTACATCGCGTCGGTCATCGCCTTCGTCGCCTCGGAGGATGGGTCGCACATGTGCGGCTCCACACTGCGCTGCGACGGCGGCACGCTCAGCTGACGCCGACCCACAGCAATCACCCCGCGATACGGGTCGGGTGTGGCAGCATCTGCCTCCACACGACCTGAGGGGGACTCATGAGTTCGGTGTTGGATCGACCTGCGATGGCCGACAAGGGCCTCAAGGCCGGGTCACTCGGCCTGGTCGCGGTGATCGTGATCGGCGTGGCCTCGACGGCACCTGGCTACAGCCTGGCGGCGAGCATCGGTCTCGTCACCGGCGAGGTCGGGGTCAAGGCGCCCTTCATCATGTTGTTCGCCTTCGTCCCCATGGCATGCATTGCTGCGTCGTTCTATTACCTGAACAAGGCGGATCCTGATTGCGGGACCAATTTCACGTGGGGGGTCCGAGCGCTCGGCCCCAAGGCGGGGTGGATCGCCGGCTGGGGATGCATTGTCGCCGACCTCGTGATCATGCCGAACCTGGCTGGCGTCTCAGGTCAGTACCTCGTGCTGCTGTTCGATGAGAAGGCTGCGAACAACATCTGGCTCACGACGTTCATCGGGATCCTGTTCATCATCGCCATGACCTGGATCTGTTGGAAGGGCATCGAGTT
>JBBQLA010000164.1:0-6043 GCA_038327485.1 Acidimicrobiales bacterium | reverse complement strand
ATCAACGACTTCGTGATGTCGTCGAGCATTCAGCTCTGAGACACGAACGGTTCGTCGAGAACTAGTTGCCGACCGCACTCGATGTTCCTAACGTCGCATCCATGTCGAGTCCGCTGTTCCCACGCCGTCGTCTCCTGCAAGGAGTCGCGCTCGGTGGGGGACTGGCGATGGTCGGTGGTGCATGCGCTCCGACAGCTCGATTGTCTCCCGACACGCGTCCCGATCCGACGAAGCCAGAGGGGGAGGACACGCTCCCGCAGGTCGAGCACATCGTGATCTACATGCAGGAGAACCATTCCTTCGACAACTACTTCGGCATGTTGGGCCGAGGCGACGGCTTCACCCTCGGCCCCGATGGACGGCCCACAAATTCGAATCCCGGCCCGAGCGGACAACTGGTCTTCCCCCGGCGGGCGGTCGATGCCCACGCCGCACCTCACGTGAGTCAGAACTGGAACGACACCCACGATTGCATTGACGGCGGTGCCATGGACGGGTTCGGGAAGATTTCGCCCGATTCGCTGCAGTACTACGACGGCGCCCAACTGCCCTTCTACTACGGCCTGGCCCGCGAATTCGTACTGTGCGACCGGTGGTTCGCCTCGTGTCGCGGCCAGACCCACCCGAACCGCCGCTACGTGCAGGCGGCCACCTCAGCCGGTCTCGTGCGAACCGACGTGGGCAAGGTGTTGGCATCACCCGACGCCCCGAACGGCACCATCTGGGATCGCCTCAACGCCAACAACATCTCGTGGGCGGACTACGCCTACGACCTGCCCGACATCGCCCTGTTCCCTCGCGTCTTCCTGGCCAACACGAGCAAGGTCAAGACGATCCAGCAGTTTCTGTGGGACTGCTCCACCGGTCAGTTGCCGTCGGTGAGCATCGTCAGTCCGGGCGACACCGCGTTCAGCGAGGAGCCGTCGAAAGACGTGCAGCGCGGCGAGGCCTATTCGGCGATGTTGATCAACGCGCTGATGCAGAGTCCGGCGTGGGAGAAGACCGTGATGTTCTTCACCTACGACGAGCACGGCGGCTTCTACGACCATGTGACGCCTCCGCCTGCGGTTGCGCCCGATGGCATCCTGCCCGACATCGATCTCGCGGCAGGAGATCGGCCCGGAGGATTCGACGAGTACGGCGTGCGCGTGCCGGCCATTGTGATCTCGCCCTTCGCCAAGCGTGACTACGTGTCGCACGTCGTGCACGACCACACCTCGATCCTCAGGTTCATCGAGACCAAGTGGAACCTCGGAGCGCTGACGTTCCGGGACGCCAACGCGTCGAACCTGCTGGACACCCTCGATTTCGAGGCCAGGGCGTTTGCAGATCCGCCAACGCTCCCGGCGCCCGCCCTTCCCGATGGGGTGAGCCTCGACGAGCCCGGCCCCGCGTTGCCCGGTCCGACCGGCGGTCCGAGTTCGGTGCCCATGTGAGCTGACACTCGCGTACGGTGTCGCTCACTCGCGGCTCCCCGCCCACCCGAACTCAGGAGATTCCCATGGCACGCAAGGCCCGCATTGGTGTGCAGCTCCACCCGCAGCACTGCACGATTGATCAGCTCCGTACCGCCTGGATGCACGCCGACGAGCTCGAGCTCGACAGCATCTGGACGTGGGACCACTTCTACCCGCTCTACGGAGACCCGGCCGGCGAGCACTACGAAGGCTTGACCCTGCTGTCGGCGATGGCCGCAACGACCACGCACAGCCAGCTCGGCTTGATGGTCACCTGCAACAGCTATCGCAACCCTGAGCTGCTCGCCGACATGTACCGAACGATCGACCAGATCTCCGGCGGGCGGGTCTACCTCGGTATCGGGTCGGGCTGGTTCGAGCGCGACTACAACGAGTACGGCTACGACTTCGGCACCGCGATCGGCCGGCTCCACCAACTCGCCGAGGATCTGCTGCGAATCAAGTCGAGGCTGGCGAAGCTCAACCCGGCGCCCGCTGGGAAGCTCCCGATCTTGATCGGCGGGTCAGGGGAAAAGGTCACCCTGAAGCTCGTGGCCGAACAGGCCGACGCGTGGAACACCTTCGGCCCACCGGAGAACTGGGCCAAGAAGAACGCCATCCTCGACGAGTGGTGCGCCAAGGTCGGCCGGGATCCCGCCGAGGTGGAGCGCAACGTGTGTGTCGGGATCGAGGATCTCGATCGCTTCGATGCCTACGTCGAAGCAGGTGCCACGCATCTGATCATGATGCATGGCACCCCGTTCGACTTCGCGACGGTCGACGCCCTCAACGCCTGGGCCGAGGGCTGACGATCGGTCAGAACTGTTTGCGGTCCGCGTTGCCTTTGGCGTCGGCGCCGTCACACGACTTCGATTCTGACGTCCCGTACGTGAACGTGACATCACTGCTCGAGTTGTCCGCACCGTTGCCGTTGTGTGCGTTGTCGATCCCCAGGGCGTAGACGCACACGCCGGATTCGGACAACGCGGCGAACCCGCCCCATCCGTCGCCGAACATCACCGAGATCTGCTTGGGGCCTTCCGAACTCTTCTCGGTCCAGTCGATCGATGACTCGATGCCCTTGAGGTAGGAACTGAGATCGCCTCCGTTGGCGCCGACGTCTCCGAGGCCTCCGCCGTAGAGCTGAGCCAGCACCGATTTCGTGGCCAGGCTGATCGAGGATTTTGCCACGGCGTCCTGACTGCGGGAACGGGCGCCGAGGAAGGTGGGGATGGCGATCGCCAGCAGGATGCCGATGATCAGGACGACCACCATCAGCTCGATGAGGGTGAACCCGGCCTGCGACCGAGCGTTTGCCCGCCGGGCTACCACTTCGAGCTGCTTGCGCTCGTGCCGTCGTCAGCGCGGCATTCCTTGGCGCCGGAGTCGCTCATGTAGGAGACCGTGCCCTGCGAGGTGGTGTGGATGTAGAAGCACGTGCCGGACTCGGAGCGGGCCGCTGCGGTCCAGTCGTCGGAGTTGGCTGTGATCGACAGCTGCTTGGGGCCGTTCGAGCTGGAGCCACCGTCGGTGTAGTCCAGGGCGCCTTCGGCTGAGGACATCCCCTTCTGGTCGGCGAGGGAGAAGTCCTGCGAGTCGGTGAAGAGCACGTCGGCGGCGGTGAGCCCGTTGCGCAGCGAGGTCTTGGCCACGCTGTCCTGGCCTCGGGTCCGCGCCCCGAGGAAGGTCGGGATGGCGATCGCCAGCAGGATGCCGATGATCAACACGACCACCATCAACTCGATGAGGGTGAAGCCTTGCTCGCCTCGACGTTCGCGGATTCGGTTCTTCATGGTGCTCTCCAAGCGGGCACCACCCAGGTGGCACCGATTCGTGTCAACGATTCCTTTTCGGCTCCGACCGGTCGCTCTTGAGGATTTGGGCAAGCCTGCTCATCCGGACGAGCCACTTCCTGGGACCTACTTGACCAGCGAAATCGCTTGGAACATCGGGAGATAGACCGACATGAGGATGCCGCCCACGGTGACTCCCATGGCCACGATCAAGAGCGGTTCGAGCAACGAGGTGAGTGACTCCACGGTCGAATTCACCTCGGACTCGTACACCTCGGCCACCTTGTCCAGCATCTCGTCGAGCGCTCCGCTCTCCTCGCCGACGCCGACCATCTGCACCACCATGTCGGTGAAGCAGCCCTGCTTCGCCATGGCCAACGACATGCGGCCGCCACCGTTCACGGCGTGGGCGACCTCGTCGACCGAGTTGGAGATCTGCAGGTTCGCAGCTGTCGACTTGGCGATGCCCAGGGCTTGCACGGCGGGGACACCGGTGGTCACGAGCACGGCCAGGCTCCGACTGAACCGGGCGAGGCTGGTCTGGCGGTTCAGTTGACCGAAGACCGGGATACGCAGCTTCCACGTGTCCCACTTCAGTCGTCCCGCCGGCTTCTTCTTCCACCGCTTGAACGCCCACACGCCGACGATCAGCACGGCGAGCACGATCGGGAACTGGTGGGTCAACACCCCCGATACGCCCATCACGACTCGGGTCGGAAGCGGCAGGGTGCCTTTGAGATCTTTGAAGATCCCGGCGAACGTCGGGATGAGGAACATCAGCATCGCCAACACGCAGAGCACGATGAGACAGCCCACCGCGGTCGGGTAGGCCAGCGCACTCTTGACCTTGCGGCGGATGCGGGCGACGCTCTCGGTGGCCTCGGCGAGGCGCTCCAGGACCAGCGGCAACGACCCCGAACCCTCGCCGGAACGAATCATCGCCACGAAGAACTCGTCGAACCATGCCGGCTGGCGTTCAATGGCCTCGGACAGTTGGTCGCCGTTCTCGATGTCGTAGCGAATGGCCCGAATGGCCGAGCGGAACGAGTCGTCCTCGGCTTGGTGCTCGAGCACGGTCAGGCACTTGAGGATCGGTGTGCCGGATGCGGTCATCGTCGAGAACTGCCGAGAGAACAAGGCCAGGGTGTCAGCCTTCTTGCCGCCGAAACCCGGAATGCTGAACTCGCGAGAGGCGAACTGCCCTCGCTTGGCGGTGACCTCGATCGGCCGGAGGCCCATGCGGCGAACGCGCTCGGCGATGTTGTCGGAGTCGTCGCCGGCCAGGGTTCCCTTCTGGATCTCGCCGGCCTTGTCGATGGCTCGGTAGGCGTACGTCGTGGTCACCTCTGCGTTGTCGGCACGCAGACACACGATCGTGAACCTTCTCCGAACCGGGTTGGCCGGTCTCAAGTGCGAAGCGTCGCGGCCGACACTGACCAGGTGAGCATCGTGTCCTCCCCGGCCTCCACCGTCACGGCCGCGCCCCCGCCTCGGCGGCGCCTCGGCGACCTGCTGGTGGAACGCGGCGCGGTGACAACCGTTCAACTCGACCAGGCGTTGGCCCGTCAGAAGGCCAGCGGTGGTCGTCTCGGCGAGGTGCTGCTCGACCTGGGATTCGTCGAACCCACCGATCTTCTCAGCGCACTCGCCGTCCAGTTCGGCATGGAGTTCGTCAACCTCGAACAGGTCGAGGTGGATCGGGCCCTGGTGCAGAAGGTGCCCGAGCCCCTGGCCCGACGTCACCGCGCCGTGCCGATCATGGACGACAACGGCACGATCGTGGTCGCCATGGCCAACCCGGGCGACGTCATCGCACTCGACGACATCCGCGCCATCGTGCGAGCACCTGTCCGTCCGGTGATGAGCGACCCGGGCCAGATCAGCGATGTGATCGCTCGATCCTCCCAGGGCGACGAGCAGGTCCAGGACGCCATCCGACTCGCCGTGGCCAATACCGCCGATGTCGAGGAGGAGACCGATCTTCGTGTCGTCGGCGGCCTCGAGAGCGACGACGCGCCGGTGGTGCGGTTCGTCGACCTGATGATCGGCAAGGCGGTGCAGGATCGGGCGTCGGACATCCACGTCGAGTCGACGGGCACCTCGCTGCGGGTTCGGTACCGGATCGACGGCGTGCTGCACGAGGTCATGCACCCGCCGAAGTCGCTGCACGCCGGAATCGTGAGCCGTATCAAGGTCATGGCGTCGATCGACATTGCCGTGTAGCGGATCCCCCAGGACGGTCGAGTGTCGATGGTCGTCGGCGGACACGCCATCGACGTACGCGTTGCCACAGTGCCCACCGTCTACGGCGAAGCGGTCGTCATGCGCATCCTTCGTCGCGACGATGGTCTGGCCCGCCTGTCCGACCTCGGAATGCACCCGAGCCAGATGTTGCCGTTCACGGCCGCGCTGGCCCGCACGTGGGGCATCGTTCTGGTCACCGGTCCCACCGGGTCGGGCAAGACCACGACGCTGTACTCGGCACTGCGCGAGTTGAACGACCCGAGTCGCAACATCATGACGGTCGAAGATCCGGTGGAATACCGGATGGAAGGTCTCAAGCAGGTCCAGGTCAATCAACGCGCCGGGCTCACGTTTGCCGCGGCGTTGCGGTCGATGTTGCGGGCCGATCCCGACGTCGTTCTCGTCGGGGAGATCCGTGACAAGGAAACCGCAACGATCGCGGTCGAGGCATCGCTCACCGGCCACCTCGTGCTGGCGTCGGTCCACACCAACGACGCTTCGTCGACTCCGCTGCGCCTCATCGAGATGGGCGTCGAGCCCTACCTGGTG
>JBBQLA010000163.1:0-6114 GCA_038327485.1 Acidimicrobiales bacterium | reverse complement strand
AGGGGGTCGACTCCCGAACCGGCTTCACCATCGAGGTCGACGCGCAGGGACGACCCATCGACGAGTCCGGCCGCGACATCGAGCCGATGAAGCAGGCCAAGGCGTGGATCCTCGATCACAAGAGCGAGTACCCGACAGTGGTCGCGGCCCGGGTCGGTCGCCTGTGGGGATGGTTCCGTCCGGCCCAGACCACCCGCTTCGAGATCACTCTCGAATCGCGTGGCGCGTGGCAGAGCTGGGCGGCGTTGGTCGGGCTCTACCTCACCGAGATCGCCGGCGTCGCCGGCCTCGTCATCATGCGACGACGGCGATTGCCCATCTCGCCGGTGTTGGCGCTCGTGGGGGTCGCCACGTTCGGCGCCGCCATCACCTTCGGGGTGGGGCGCTACCGATCGACTGCGGAGATCGCACTGCTGCTGGCGTCGTCGGTCGCGGTGTCGACCGTCTGGTCGTCGATCGCCTCGTCGGTCGCGGCCCGACGCCGCAGTCTCGACCACAGCGCATCGATTCCGATTCCGCCGAGCACGACCCAGACCACTTCGGCCGCCACGCGGTAGCGCGTGATGCCCATGCTCGACGCCGCGGTGAACGTGACCATCAGCATCACTGCGAACATCGGCGCCAGGGACCGCCTTCGCCGCCACAGAGCCACGGTGCCACCAGCGGCGGCGAGGCCGATGGCGTAGTAGCTCCACAACCCCGCCCAGCTCTCCCACTTGCCCCGACGCTCGAAGAACACGTCGAGGTCGACGCCTTGGAACGGGCGGTACACGTTGTAGATGCGTCCGATCCGAGCGGCGACCACGACCGGCAGTCGGCTCTTGTGGCTCGAGATGTATTCGGTGGCGTGCTTGCGCAGGATGAGTTCGATGTCCGACTCGTCCGCATTCTTGGGCCAGGTCGAGGTCGAACAGGTGGCGTCGGTGTAGCCGAGGAGTTGGCCGTAGTAGGTGCTGTCGCAATTGGAGACATCGAGCACGAAGCCGGCGCCGATGGCCAGGAACACCGGATGGTGGAACGTGGTGAGGTTCTTGATGACCCAGGGGCTTGCGACCAGCGCGCCACAGATCCCGGCGACGGCCAAGTTGCGGAGGGCGCTCTTCCACCCGAGTTGTCGACTGGCCCACCAACACACCGGCACGAGCAGGAAGACGAACAACGTCTGGCTCTCGGACCGAGTGAGACACGCCAACCCGATGGCTCCGCCGACCGCCGCGGCGCGCCACACGGTCGGCCGGTCGATCAGTTGGTACGCCGTCCACAACAGCAACACCATGAGCGGCGCGTACATGGACTCGGACAGGATCAACCCGTCGTTGATCCACAGGTTCGGGTAGATCGCCGCCAACACTGCTGCGATCAGCGCAGCGCGTTCCCGTCCGGTGATCTTGAGTGTGAGCACGCCGACGCCCACCACGCAGAGCGTGCCGAGCAGGCTCGACGCCAATCGCATCGACAAGGGTGATCCGAACCCGAAGAACTGGAAGATCGCCAGGTAGGCCGTGTACAGCGGCGGGTGCCCGGCAGAGTGGGCGATGACTCCGTGGTAGTGGGGTTCGGTGGCCCCGTACCAGTTGAACGGGTTGGCGAAACCGTCGCCGCGGGCCAACAGCTTCGACTGCAGCCAGTACCAGGTGTTGTCGGTGAGGTCTGGCGGTGGAGGCGAGAGCTTGCGGTACTCGACCATGACGGTGAGCACTCGCACCGCCAGGCCCAGCCCTCCGATGAGGCCGAGTCGCACCCGGAACGATCGGAGCAGCCGCGACACCGCCCCAACGTAGTCGGGTGGGTACTTCCGCTCAGGACCCCAGAGCGTGGTTACCCATGGTCACGCAATGCGGTGTTCCGTACCGTCGCAAGAAGCGGGCCTGCGCTGGGGAGCGACGGAGACCGCTCGAGGCGTCGGTCTCCGTCGCAACCAGGTCCCGGTCACACCGACGCGGTTTCGGAGACCCGATCGAGGAGTTCGGGCGGTCCGTGCACGCGGCGTGTCGGCAGCGTCGCCAACAACGCCACCACGATGCACATGCCCCACGCGACGCCGACTCCGATCCGAGTGCCGTCGTTGCGGTGGTCGGCGGCAGCCACGATCACACCGGCGATGCCGATGCCGAGTGAGACCCCCAGCGTGTCGCACAGTTGCATTCCGGCGGTGACTGCGCCGATGGCGTCGGGCGGAGCATCGAACAGCACTGCCTGGCTGAGCGGGCTGTAGGCCAAGCCGATGCCCAGGCCGGCGATCATCGTGCCCGCGAACGCAACGGTGACCGGGATCGAGCTGATCAGGACGAGGGCCAACACCGAGTACCCGGCCGCTACGAAACACAGTCCCCACGTCACCAGGCGGCGTGGCCCGAGCCGTCCGATCATTCGCTCCTGGGTCCACGACCCGCCGGTCCAGGTGAAGGCGCCGGCCGCCAGGACGAACCCGGAGAACATCGTGGACTGACCTCGGATCTCGACGAGGGCGAACGCGATGAAGTAGTCGGCGCCGAAGAACGCGAAGGTCAGCAGCCCTCGACTGGCGCACGCCGCGGCCATCGGGCTGGCGGCACGCAGCGTGCCCGGTGGGGTGAGTCGCCGGAACGGGATGATGGCCACCACCAATCCGACTGCGGCCAGCGGGAGTCCCCAGGTGATCGGTCCACCCAGACCGGACAACAGCAATGCCGCGCCGATGGCGAGGATCACCGCCGGGATCACGCCGGCATCGGTCGTCGTGGAGGCGACCGGAGGGGGACCGACCGAGCTGACCGGCTTGTGCGCAGCGATGGCGCCAGCGATACAGAACGGAACCAGGCCGGCGAACACCCACCGCCACCCGAAGTGGGTCGCGACGATCGGTGCCAACGCAGGGCCGACGAGCGACGGCACGATCCAGGCCGTGGACAGCACCGCGAACATACGAGGTCGACGGGCGTCGTCGAAGGCTCGTCCGATACAGACGTAGGCGACGCTGGGGGCCATTCCCGCCCCCAAGCCCTGCAGCGCCCGAGCGGCCACCAGGATCAGCATCGTGGGTGCTCGCGAGCCGGCGATGAGCCCGACGGTGAAGCACGCCATGCCCACCTGGAGCGGCAGGACGGGGTTGACCCGATCGGACCATCGGCCGGCCACCACGATGCCCACGAGCTGGGCCAGGGTGAACGCCGCGCCGACCCATCCGTACAGGGACAACCCACCCAGGTCGTCCTTTACCAGTGGCAGTACCGTCGACACCGACATGGTCTCGAGCGCGATGACCGTCACCACTGCGGCCAACGCCAACGCCAGCCGTCGTTGCTGTTGAGTGAAGGCGGCGCGTTCCACCCCCGCAGTCTCGCGGGTCAGGCCGCCAGCCAGTCGAGCCAAGTCAAATGCGCGTGACAACGAGCGACGACGTCGTCGCTGCGATGACCGTCGCGCCAGCGACTGACCCCGACGACGGTGCGGAACTCGTGGGGATCGTCGCCGGCGAGCCCTGGATCGACGAAGCCGCGGTGCGTTGCCGACGCCTCGGCGCTGATCAAGGTCAGTGGTCGAGTTCGGCCGATCCGATCGAGCAGCGCGTCGAGCTCACTTCGACGCGGCCCGTGGAGGTAGGTGAGGAACCACGACCAGGTGACGACGACGTGCTGGTCTGCGGGCAGTGTGTCGAGAGCGGCCACGACTTCTTCCAACGCATCTCCGGCGACGAGTCGTGGGGGATGTGGGTCGTCCAACAGATCTGCCACTGCGTCGTCGAAGCGGGCGAAGCGTTGCGCCTGCTCGGGCCACACGCTGGCGCGGAGCCATCGGGCCTCACGTTCGTCACGCAGGTCGATCGGTGCCAGGTCGATACCGATCCGCGCTGCGATATCGGGCAGATCGACCACCGGCGCCTTCCCGGTGCGCACCGTGGTCTGCACGGTGGTCCGGGCGTCGGCCGCCCGCACGGCCTCGCCGTCGAGCTCGAGGCCGTAGTGATCCCAACGAAGGTTCAGGGCGGCCGAGCAACCGAGCTCGACCAACGCGATCGACACCTCGAGCTCCGCGGCCACCCACGGCACCACGATCGACCACAGCGCCGAACGATTTGGTTCATTGGTCTGGGTGGTGCGGGTCGCGAAGATCTGCCGAAGGTGATCCGCGTGCGCCAGCGCGGTGCGACGCGCGGCCGGCCAGGCGTCGTCGGTCGGAGGTGGGTGACCGGTCACCGTTGTGAACCAGGGCGCGACCTCGACAGAGGAATCCGACAGCACCAGGTCGTGGAGCGCCGCCATGAAAAGCACCGGCCGACGCTGCCCGATCGGGGCCGACAGCAGGAGCTCCAGCACGTCGCTGTCGTGGGCCACCCCAGCGCAGATCTGCGCGTACATGGGGATGCGCTCGCCCTCGTCCTCCACGAACTCCTCGAAATTCTGGCCGAGCAGTTCGATCCAGCCATCGCGATCGTCTGGTTGGTTCACGGTCTCGCAGACTATTTGCTGCTCTACGATCTGACACTGTGTCAGATACCAACGAAGGTTCCACGGCCGGCCAGGTCGGTTGGGGGATCCAACTCCCGATCCAATCGCAGTCGGGGATCTTCGTCGCACCCTGGGAACGTCAGGCCGGGCCGGCCGAATTGCTGGCGGTGGCCCAGGCGGCCGACCGCGCCGGCGCCTCCTACGTCGCAGTGTGCGACCACGTCGCCATCCCCGATGAACTCGTCGACTCGATGGGGTCGGTCTGGTACGACACCGTCGCCACCATCGGTTGGTTGGCCGGGCTGACCCAGCGGACCCGCCTGCTCAGCCACGTCTACGTGTTGCCGTATCGCCATCCCGCGGTGGCAGCCAAGGCGTTCGCCACCCTCGATCTGTTGTCGGGCGGGCGCACCATCCTCGGAGTGGGGGCCGGTCACGTCGAGGCCGAGTTCGAACTGTTGGGCCTCGACTTCAGCACTCGGGGGCGGGCGCTGGACGCCGCCATCGCGGGGGTACGCCAGGCGTTCGGAGGGAGCTTCGAAGGAAACGCCGTCGAGCCCCGGTCACCGCGGCCAGGCGGCCCCCCCATCTGGGTCGGCGGTTCGTCGAAGGCGGCGATCCGACGCGCCGCTCGGCTCGGCGACGGCTGGCTGCCCCAAGGACAACCCGAGATGGGTATGCGCGGGGCCATCGAGTTGATCCGCGACGTGCAGCGTGAGCATCACGGTGCGGAGCGGCCGATCGAGATCGGCATCCACGGTGGCATCTTCCACTTCGGTCAGCCGGACTGGGATGTCGGAGAGCATTGCGTCACCGGTGGCGCCGCGCAGATGGCGCCCCGACTGCGCAAGGCGCTCGCCCTGGGCGCGACTCAGGTGCAAATGAGGTTCGTGGCCCGCAGCGACGGCGAGCTCGCCGATCAGTTGGAACGATTCGGCGCCGAGGTGTGGCCCGAGGTCATCGCGTGAACCCAGCTGGCCGGCTGGTTCAGTCCGCCGCGTCGACAGCCGCCAGGCGGACCGCCATGGCGTGCAGCAGTGACCGCGACAACCCAGGTGAGTCCTCGAGCAACGTCTGGAAACCGCGGCGGTTGATGACCTCGACGACCAGGTCGGTCACCGCGGTCACCGTGGCATTGCGCTCGACAGCGCCCAACAGTGCCAACTCACCGAAGTACTGCCCCGGCCCCAGTCGAGCGACCTCGATCCCGTTGCGGGTCACCGACGCCTCGCCCGAGATGATCACTGCGAACTCGCGTCCGATGTCGCCCTGTGCGATCAATGTTCGGCCGGCGGGGACGTGGACCTCGTCGGACAACGAGTCGATCTCGGCCAGTTCCGGCTCGGAACAGGACGCGAACAACGGCAGGGCACGAAGTCGCTCGAACGGGTCGCTCTTCATCGGGGCGAGACTACCGACCAACCATCCCCGAGGAGTCCCATCATGGTGAAGCTGTTCGCGTTCCTGCGCCGATCGACCGAGCTGTCCTACGACGAGTTCATCGATCACTGGCACAATCACCACGGCCCGCTGATCCGCAATACGCCGGCGTTGGCGCAGCACATCGTGCGCTACGAGCAGCACCCCCGTCACCGCCAGGAGTCGTTGAGCGGATCGGCCGGCGTGGACGGTGTCGCAGTGCAGTGGTTCGACTCGATGGACGGATTCGTGGGGTTCATCTCGGCGC
>JBBQLA010000162.1:0-6136 GCA_038327485.1 Acidimicrobiales bacterium | reverse complement strand
AACGATTCGCCGGGGGTCGGTCGGCCTGGCGCGGTCGAGCCCGATGTGCTGCACCGGTTGTCGTTGCTGAACAGGTTCCTGCCGGCGTGGATCGGTATGGCGATGCTGGCAGGCATCTCGCTCGGTCGGCTGCTGCCGGGGCTCAACGGCTGGCTCGACCAGGCCAAGATCGGCACCGTCTCGTTGCCGATCGCACTGGGATTGCTCGTCATGATGTACCCGGTGCTGGCCAAGGTGCGGTATCGCCGCATCGGCGACGCCTTGGCGAACCGGCGGGCGATGGCGCTCGCGATGCTCGTCAACTGGGTCATCGGCCCGCTCGTGATGTTCGCGCTGGCGTGGCTGCTGCTGCCCGACCTCCCCGAATACCGCACCGGTCTGATCATCGTCGGACTCGCCCCCTGCATTGCCATGGTGCTCATCTGGAACGACCTGGCGCTCGGCGACCGGGAGTTGGCGGCCGTCCTGGTCGCGGTCGACGCGATCATCCAGGTGCTCGCCTACGCGCTGCTCGCCTGGTTCTACCTGAGGGTGCTGCCGGGATGGCTCGGTCTCGAGACCACGACACTCGGTGTCACGATGTGGGACATCGCCAAAGTCGTTCTGGTCTTCCTCGGCATCCCGCTCCTCGCCGGCTTCCTGACGCGCACGGTTGGCGAGCGCACGAAAGGGACCGACTGGTACGAGAACCGGTTCCTCCCCGCCATTGGACCGATCGCCCTGTACGGACTCCTGTTCACCGTCGCGGTGCTGTTCGCCCTGCAGGGCCACACGATCACCAAGCAGCCCTGGGATGTCGCTCGAATCGCTCTGCCGCTGCTCGCGTTCTTCGCCGTGATGTGGTTCGCCGCGTTCGCCGCCGGCCGTTGGATGCGCTTCGGATACGAGCAGGCGACGACGATCGCCTTCACCGCCGCCAGCAACAACTTCGAGCTCGCCATTGCTGTGGCGATCGGAGTATTCGGCGTCAACTCCGGCGAAGCCCTTGCCGGAGTGGTCGGCCCCCTGATCGAGGTGCCGGTACTGGTCGGTCTCGTCTACGTCGCGCTGGCGGCGCAGCACCGGCTCTCATGGAACGACCGCCGCTGAACTGATGTCTGACGTTCTGAGGTGGTGACGGTGCGGTCCCGATGTTCTATAGTCGGCAAGTAGACAACTGCTCAACCGGGGGAGGCGATGATGGTCACCGAAATCGGTCACGAGATCCTGGCGAACCTCCTCACGGACTATCCAGGTTGGCGAGGCGTACTCGGCGAGTTCGGGATCGATGGCCGCCACGGCACCGACATCACCCTTGCTGCGGCCGCCGAGCGAGCAGGCGTCGACCTGGCCACGGTGAGCGAGGCGATGTCGGGTGGTCGGCGAGACGGCCTCGGATGTGGAGATGCGGACCGGGCGCCCTTGGGGGCACTGATCCGGCACATCGAGGACCAGCATCACGAACACCTGCGACGCGAGCTTCCTCGGGTCGCAGGACTCATCGCCGATCGTCGTCGTGGCGAGTCCGTCCCCGGCTGGCTCGCCCGGCTCGAGGAGGTGTTCGGTGAGCTGCGAGGGGTCATGGAGCCGCATCTGCTCCTCGAGGAGACTGTGCTGTTCCCGATGTGCCGCGACATCGTTGATGCATCCTCGTGGCCGAGCTTCCACAGTGGTCCGATCGAGGAGCCGATCAGTAGGCTTCGCCACGACCACCATCACGCTGAGGAACTCGTGAGTGAGCTCGAGCGTCTTCTCGCTGGTGACGGCGATGACCCCGGCGTGGCGGACGATGATCCGGGGCTCGACGCGATCGTTGTCGCTGTCCGTCTCCTGGACGAGGACCTCCGTCAGCACCTCGTCGAGGAAAACGAGCTGTTGTTCCCGAGAGTGCTCGAACTCGCCGCGGCCCTTGATGACGGCTGAATCGGGCGGTGCAGCTGAGAGGTGTATGACAGGCAATTGAGACCACCACGATGACAAACCAAGGAGATCGAGATGTCCCGTGAAGTTGGTGTTCGATACGTGTGCGAAAAGTGTCAGGCGGCTCTCGTCTACGAGAAGCCGTGCATGTGCCGCCCGGAGATGGAGCACGCTGAGAAGTGTTGCGGCCAGCAGATGAAGCGAGTGGCGGAGACGCACTGAGTCCGTCGTCGAGTGAGGATGAGAAACCTGTGGCCGAGCAGAGCAAGTGGATAGAACTCACGAAGCGAAACCCAGACCACTCGACGTGGTACATCGAACGGTTCCGCGCCATGGTCGAGGCCGGCGACGACCTCGACGGCGAGGCACGTTTCGTTGATTCGATGGCTCCTCGCAAGGCCAGGATTCTCGATGCGGGGTGTGGGCCCGGGCGGGTGGGGTCCGCGCTGGCTCGGCTCGGCCACGACGTGGTCGGCGTCGACGTCGACCCGGTTCTGATCGCCGCAGCGGAACAGGACCACCCCGGCCCGATGTGGGTCGTGGGCGACCTGGCGGAACTCGACTTGGCGTCGACCGGCATTCACGGCGGCTTCGACGTGATCGTGTGCGGCGGAAACGTGATGACCTTCCTCGCGCCGAGCACCCGCCGAGACGTGCTGACGAATCTGTGCAACTCGCTGGCGGCCGATGGCCGCGTCGTCATCGGGTTCGGTGCAGGCCGTGGCTACGACTTCGACGAATTCCGTGCCGACGCGAACCAGGCAGGGCTGGTGACAGAACTCGAGTTGGCGAGCTGGGATATTCGCCCCCTCACCGACGATTCCGACTTCCTGGTGTCAGTTCTGCGGTCGGCGCAGTGACCAGCGGCTACGCCGGAGCGTTCAGGACGATCGAAATTCCGGCGTAGCTGCTGGACAGGGTGGACCCGTCGTAGGACAGCTCGCCCGTGAGCGGCGTGGAATTGAAGGTCATGCTCACGGCCTCACAGCTGACGATGCCCGCAAATGACTGAGTCCCGAGGTTCAGCGACGAGAGATCGACAGAACCGGTGAAGGTTGATCCGACGGCGATCACGTTCGCCGAGAGTCCGCCCGGTCCGGTCCAGATCCCCGAGCGCAGTGGGGGACATTCATGGATGCCGATCGTGCGCTGCACCTGCGGGGCGGCGGGGAAAGTGGCGTCGCCGGCCTGATCGGCGTTGATGACGCAATTCCCGACGGCATCGAAGGTCACGACGCCACCTGCCAGTGAACAGCCCGTGCTGGAGGCATCCAGCGCGAATGACACCGGGAGGCCCGACGTCGCGGTCGCCGTTGGGGTGAAGTGATGGTTCACGTACCCGATCGCCGGAGGGTAGAAGGAGATCCCGTATGGCGCCGCCTGTGGTGGTGCGCATGACGAAACGACCAGCCCGATGAGGCCCAACAAGAACGGTGTTGCGAGAACGCGGGCACGCGAGTGCGAAGTAGACATCAGAGATCCCCCCATTGATTCGTGGTCGCGACCGTATCAGGAAGCGATGGTCTACGGGCCGTTGCCGAGTGTGCCGTGGTCTTCGCGGCCCCAGCACTCGACCGCGCCGCCCGTGACGATCGCGCACGTGTGAAGGAACCCGGCAGCGACGTGTGCCGCACCCGACACGCCGACTGCGGTGACCGGGACGCCGGACGCGTACCGCGTGCCATCGCCCAGCTCGCCGTCGTGGTTCAGCCCCCAGCACCGCACGGTGCCGGCCGCGTTCGTCGCGCACGCGTGCAGATCTGCGTCGATGCCGGTCGCGTCGGCGCACCAGGACCTCGGGCTCCGCTGTGACTTGACCCTGTGCTCACCTTGTCTGCACGTGGCACGCACCTGTCAGCCGTAAGGTCGGGCCAGATGGCTGGGAGTTGTCGGTTCGATAACTGGAAGAGGTGAGGTCGTGCGCATCCTGATCGTGGAGGACGACCTCGCCATCGCCGCCTCGTTGGTCGAGGGGCTCGAGCGCCACGGTATGGAGGCGCGCACCACGGCGAGCGGAACCAGCGCAGTGGACATGGCGTCGGACGCCGACCTCGTCCTCCTCGACCTCGGGTTGCCAGATCTGGACGGCAAGGATGTGTGTCGCCGCATCCGTGCCGGGTCGACCGTGCCGATCATCGTCACCACCGCTCGAGGTGACGAGATCGATCGGGTTCTCCTGCTGGAGTTGGGTGCTGACGACTATCTCGTGAAGCCGTTTGGCTTCCGGGAGTTGGTGGCGCGCATCGGCGCAGTCACTCGGCGAACCTCTGCGATGCCGTCCGCGTCCGAGTCGAACACGGTCCAGGAGATCGGTGAAGTTCGTCTCGATCGCGACTCGCGGCGGGTCTTTGTGGGTGGCGATGAGGTCGATCTCACGCCAAAGGAGTTCGACCTCATCGCGATGCTCGCGGAACGTCCCGGAGCAGTCCGGACACGGGAGGACATCATCGACCAGGTCTGGGACACGAACTGGTACGGGCCCACCAAGACGCTCGACGTGCACATTTCGGCGCTCCGTCGCAAGCTCGCCCATTCCGAGTGGATCACCACCATCAGGGGAGTCGGGTACCGCCTCGAGGTCCCAACGTGAGGCGGAGGCTTCTCGCCACTTACCTCACCGTCACCCTGGTCATGCTGCTCGCGCTGGTCTACCCGCTCGGTCAATTGTTCGCGGCCAGCGAACAGGACCGCCTGCTTCGCGACATCGAGCACGACGCCGCCGTCATCGGAGGGTTGTCCGAAGACGCGCTCGAGCGAGGCTCGGTTCCGCCTCTCGGCGACTCACTGGCTTCATATGCTCGCGATCCTGGCGGCCGGATCGTCGTCGTCGACAAGGCAGGCCGCAGTGTGGCCGATTCGAACAGCGGAACGCCGATCGGAACCTCGTTCGCCAACCGTCCGGAGATAGCCGCCGCGATTGGCGGCGGACGTGCTGAGGGGCGGCGACATTCGGAGACACTCGATGCCGACCTGCTCTTCGTCGCCATCCCGGTGGCTTCGAGCGGCGTGGTGCACGGGGCGGTACGAATTACCTATCCCTCCTCGACGCTCGATCACCGCGTGCGGTCGATGTGGATCGGTCTGGTGGCCTTGTCCGCCGCGGTGCTCGCTGTGGTGACCGTGGTCGGCGTCCTCCTTGCCCGAGCGGTGACACGGCCAGTCGAGCGGCTCAAGACGGCCGCCCGGAGCGTGGCGGCCGGGGATCGATCGGCCCGCGCGCCGACTGACCTCGGCGTCCCGGAGCTGCGCGAATTGGCGTTGACGTTCAACGAGACCACCGATCGGCTCGAGGAGGTACTCGACAGCCAGGCAGCGTTCGTGGGCGACGCCTCTCACCAACTCCGGACCCCACTCGCTGCACTGCGCCTCCAACTCGAGAACATCGAATCGGCGGCGCCAGCCGATCTCCAGCCGGCCGTTGCCGCGGCCCGTTCCGAGACGGCCCGGCTGAGTCGAATCAGCGACGCGTTGCTCACACTGATCCGATCGGCGGGGACCGATGCGAGCCCTGCGCCGGTGGACCTCGTTCCGATCGTGATCGACCGGCACCGGACCTGGAGCGCGATCGCCGCGGACAATGGCGTGGAACTCGTCCGGTCCGGAGCCAATGCCGCTTGGGCGCGGGCGGTTCCCGGTTCTGTCGAGCAGATGCTCGACAATCTGATCTCGAACGCGCTCGAATTCGCCCCGGCTGGATCGACCGTCCGGATGGAGGTCGACGGTGACAGAGATCCGGTTCGGATACGGGTGATCGACGAGGGACCGGGCATGACCGACGAGGAACGGGACCGAGCCTTTGATCGGTTCTGGCGTGGTCCCGACGCGACGCCCGGCGGGACCGGGCTCGGGTTGGCGATCGTCGCCCAACTGGCCTCCCGTTGTGGGGGAGCGGTGCGACTCGAGGCGTCCCCTGGCGGGGGAGTCGCTGCCGTCGTGGAGTTGCCCGCGGCCCGGGCTCCGAGCAGATGACCCCGGGTCGACGAACCTTTACCTGGCCCTCATGTCGGGCTCACGGTCCACTTCCGCGCACCTTCCTACGGTGAGGTCATCCCCTCAGAGGAGACATCATGGAACGCAAGCAAGCTCTGATCACCTCGGCGCTCATCGCCGGCTCCCTCACCGTTGGTGCGCTGGGGGTTGCGGCGGGCAGCGGACTGGTCGGAGGTCGCACCGACAACGTCGGCAATCTCCAACCGACCACTACCCAGCCCACCCAGGTCACGGTCTATTGCAACCC
>JBBQLA010000161.1:0-6137 GCA_038327485.1 Acidimicrobiales bacterium | reverse complement strand
CACCAGCCTCGAGGGAGTCCGATCGGGAAAGACCATCGTCAACGCCAGCAACGACTTGAGCGGAACCGCTCGACGACAGAGACGTTGGGTCGCCGCCGACGCCCCGAACGAGACCATCAGCAGCGATAACCACCACACACTCAGCGGGAGCGCAGTCGACGGCTCGCTGACCACGTGGCTTCCGACGATCGCCACCCCCGCACCCATCGCAATCGGAAGAAGAACGATGCCAACCCCGAGTGCACGCGAAGCGGAGGGACAGGCCCCCCACCCGGCCCCAGGGTTATCGGTCGTCTGTTCGCTCACACACACCGCATCGGCCAAACCGTCGGCTGAGGTGAACCTTCTTACGCCGTTGATCGAACGACGGCGCAACCGACCAGCCCCACGACTGCGGCTCATCAGCTAGGGCGTCGACCAGCGGCCAACCCCGTGCGGGTGCGTTCCTGAATTACCACACCAGCCAACTGCATGGTGTGGCTCCAACCTGAACGGCTCCGAGTCCTTGGTGGTGGCCACCGACCTGGGCGTTGAACGTCGACCGCTCCAACGGGTCGAGTGATCGACGGCCGTGGCGATGCCGTGGAGGATTCGTCCCGCAGGGGCGGAAGCCGGCGCACCAGCGCCGGGCCGCACCTGCGGCCGGGTCTTACCGGGGCCGTCTGACTCTGATGAGCGGCCCGGTCGGGTGAGTCGTCCAAAGCCCTTCCAGCGGCTCTCTTGAGTGTTTGCCTGGCTGCTCCCGATGAAGGGGTGTTGTGAACGACGTGCGAACCACCACCATCACCTGGTGCACGAAGGCGGATGG
The DNA here is from genome assembly GCA_038327485.1 of Acidimicrobiales bacterium. Classification (GTDB taxonomy): domain Bacteria; phylum Actinomycetota; class Acidimicrobiia; order Acidimicrobiales; family Microtrichaceae; genus JBBQLA01. The sequence goes on along the minus strand of JBBQLA010000161.1, from coordinate 5,329 downwards.
ACTCTCACCCGCGACCAATACGACGACGAATTCGAGTTCATCTCACCGTGCGGACAGACCGACCACCAACCAGCACGAACTCGGCGACGGCGACACCGACACGCCAGCGAACACCTCGGCAACCGAGAAGACCGCCACATCGCACAACTCACCCACACCCGCATCGAAGAACTCATCGCCTCCGGCACCCGCACCCGAAATTGAACCCGCTACTCGTAGTACCCCGAGTGGATGTAGATGCACGGCACCGACTCGGCATGAAACATTGCGACGTTGCGCGGGTCGTCCTCGAAGGCGAGTCGGAGGTCGAAGCCGAATTCGCGCAGCTCCTCGACGCTGCGCTTCTTGAAGACCCGTGCGGCCATGTAGTCGCCGAACTCGCGCATCACCAGCAGGTCCCACCGCAACCCGTAGCGCTGGAGCCAGGCCACGGTCTGCGGTCTCACGCGCAGCGGCCGTGCCGTCAGCATGATGATGGTGTGGTCGACCGAGATCACGTCGAGCAGACGTGCCACCTCGGCGATGAGCGCGTCTTCGCCGCACGCCTCGAAGAACGACTCCCAGTCGGGGAACGGGTACTCGATGAAGTGCTGGCGTCCGGCCGCGTCGGACAGGACGCCATCCATGTCGAACACGATCGCTTCGCCTGGCTCGACCGCGCCAATACGCCAGAGCCAGTTGTCGAAGTGTCCGAGCGACAGCCCTGGCGCGCCGTCGGTGGTCTCCGCCACCTCAGTCCTCCTGAGGGGACGAATCGGCTCGACGACGAATCTCGTCGAACACCGCCGGGTCCGCCAGCGTCGTCGTGTCCCCCAAGGTGCGACCCTCGGCCACGTCACGCAGGAGCCGTCTCATGATCTTGCCCGAACGAGTCTTGGGCAGGTCGGGCACCAGCACCACGGTCCGGGGTCGGGCGATCGCACCGAGTTTGGTCGCCACGTGTTGACGGATCTCCTCTCCGAGCGCGTCGGTGGGCTCGTTACCGCCGCGGAGGATGACGTAGCCCACGATGGCCTGGCCCGTGGTGGCATCGTTGGCGCCGACCACGGCCGCTTCGGCCACGGCCGGGTGATCGACCAGCGCGCTCTCGATCTCGGTCGTGGAGATGCGGTGACCGGACACGTTCATGACATCGTCGACTCGACCGAGCAGCCACAGATAGCCGTCGTCGTCGATCTTGGCGCCGTCGCCGGCGAAGTACCGACCCTCATAGGTCGACCAGTAGGTGTCGTGGTAGCGCTCGGGGTCCCCCCAGATGCCACGGAGCATGGCCGGCCACGGCGTGGTGATCGTGAGGTAGCCACCGCCCCTGGAGATCGCAACGCCATGGTCGTCGACCACCTCGACATCGATACCGGGCAACGCGTGGCACGCCGAGCCCGGCTTGGTCGCGGTCAGCCCAGGGAGCGGCGAGATCATGTGAGCGCCGGTCTCGGTCTGCCACCACGTGTCGACGATCGGGCACCGCTCGCCACCGACGTGACGGTGGTACCACATCCACGCCTCGGGGTTGATGGGCTCGCCCACCGTGCCCAGCACTCGAAGCGACGACAGGTCATGGCGCTCGAGCCATTCCGCGCCCCACTTCATGTAGGTCCGTATCGCAGTGGGCGCGGTGTACAGCTGGGTCACGCCGTAGCGCTCGATGATGTCCCAGATGCGGTCCTTGTCCCATGCCGCCGGCGAGTCCCCGACTCGATGCTCCTGGCGTGGGGTGTCCGGGGTTCCTTCGTACATGACGCCGGTAGCACCATTGGCCAGGGCGCCGTACACGATGTAGGTGTGGCCGGTCACCCATCCGACATCGGCGGCGCACCAGTACACATCGGTCTCGGCGTGAAGGTCGAAGACCACGTCGTGGGTGAACGCCGCCTGAGTCAAGTAGCCACCGGTGGTGTGCATGATGCCCTTGGGGCGGGCCGTCGTCCCCGAGGTGTACAGCAGGAAGAGCAGGTCTTCGCTGTTCATGTGCTCCGGCTCGCACTGCGTCGACGCGCCGGCGATGAGCGTCGCGTAGTCGTGGTCCCGACCTTCGGTCATGGCAGGCGCCGTGCCGCACCGGTCGACCACGATCACGTTGGCCACAGTGATGCAGTTCTCGAGGGCCGCGTCGACGTTGGGCTTCAATACCGACGCCGAACCGCGCCGGTACCCGGCATCGGCGGTGATCACGAGCACGGCTTCGGCGTCGTTGATCCGGTCACTCAGCGAATCGGGGCTGAAGCCCCCGAAGACCACGGAGTGCGCCGCGCCGATGCGGGTGCATGCCAGCAGTGCGACCACGGCCTCAGGGATCATCGGGAGGTAGATGGCCACCCGGTCTCCACGACGCACACCCAGGTCCAACATGGCGTTGGACAGCTGGCAGACCTCGTCCAACAACTCGGAGTACGTGATAGTTCGAGTGTCACCGGGCTCGCCCTCCCAGTGGTAGGCGACCCGGTCGCCCAGCCCGGCGAGCACGTGGCGGTCGAGACAGTTGTAGCTGACGTTGAGCGTGCCTCCCACGAACCACTTGGCGAACGGCAGCTCCCACTCCAACGTGGTGTGGAAGTCGTCGAACCACGCCACGCGCTCACGGGCTTGGCGGGCCCAGAACGCCTCGCGATCAATGGCCGCCTCATCGAACAGCGAGCGGTCTGTGACCAGCGCAGTGGCCCGGAACTCCTCGGTCGGCGGGAAGCTTCGGTCTTCGGTGTAGTAGTCCTCAATCGTGGGTTCACTCACGCCCGACCCCCTGTCTGCTCAGTCGGCTGCATGGTAGCGGGAGGGGCCATCGACCTATCGTGGCCGGTCGTGTCCCCCACCTTCGCCGAGCTCGGCGTGCCGATGTCGATCGTCACTTCGCTCGACGAACGCGGGTTGACCGCCCCGTTCGCCATCCAAGCCGCGACCATCAGCGACGCCCTCGCCGGTCGTGACGTGTGCGGCAAGGCCCCGACGGGGTCGGGCAAGACAATCGCGTTCGGCATCCCGATGGTGATGCGATCACCGCGATCCGAACCCAAACGGCCGACTGGGCTCGTGTTGGTGCCGACACGAGAGTTGGCCGGACAGGTCGAGGCAGAACTCAAGCTGCTGGGCGAGCCGGTGCGCTGCCGCGTCATGGCGATCTACGGCGGCGTGTCCATCGGCAACCAGGTCAAGCGACTCTCGCGTGGCGTCGACGTGATCGTGGCAACACCGGGGCGCCTGCTCGACCTGGTCGATCAACGCGCCGTTCGGTTGCGTGACGTCAAGATGATCACGATCGACGAGGCCGACCGCATGGCGGACATGGGTTTCATGCCGGACGTGAAGAAGATTCTCGATCTGACAGCGGACGACCGACAAGTGCTGCTGTTCTCCGCCACGCTCGACGGCGACGTCGACACGTTGGTGTCGCGCTACCTCGACGACCCGGTCCGACACGTGGTCGAGGAGACTCCCGACGATTCCGACGACTCGCGTGTCGACCACCTCTTCTGGGAAGCCCAGCACGGTGACCGCATTCGACTCACCGCGTTGGTCGCCGATCGCATGGGGCCGACGATCGTCTTCTCCCGCACCCGTCACGGCGCCGATCGCATCACCCGTCAGCTCGGCGACTGGCGGGTCAAGGCCACCGCGCTGCACGGTGACAAGACCCAAGCAGCGCGCTCTCGGGCCCTGGCCGAGTTCCATCAAGGCAAGGTCGACGTGCTGGTCGCCACCGACGTCGCCGCCCGCGGCATCCACGTCGACGACGTCGCTGCGGTCGTGCACTTCGATCCCCCGGCCGACCACAAGGACTACCGCCATCGATCCGGGCGCACCGGTCGCGCCGGCTCGGCGGGGCTGGTGATCACTCTCGTGACGAGCCAGACCGCGGCACACGTGCGAAACCTTCGTCGTGATCTCGATCTCAGCGGCGACCTGACCGAAGCGGGCACCTTCCCCGCCCACACTCCCCTGCGGGGTGCCACCGCCAAGATCAGTCCGCGACTGCCGGGAGACGTCGGGGCGGTGCGCTACCGAGTCACTGCCAGCTGAGCGCGAACGCGGTGTGCAGTGCCGCGCCCAGCGGCAGCGCGGCTTCGTTGAGGCGCATGTGGTTGGAGTGGCACGACGGCGCCAGGAGCGGATTGGTGATGTCGTCGGGACACACCCCCAGGAACACCATTGCACCGGGGATCTGCTGGAACAGGTAGCTCACGTCCTCGGCTCCCATCACCGGTGTGGGCAGCTCGAACCAGGTGTGGTCACCGCCCACCGAGTTGGCGAGCTCCGAACAGAAGTCGACCACCGACGAGTTGTTGACGGTGACCGGGTACCCGGCGCGAAGGTCGATGTCGACGGTGCAGTCGTGCGCCGCTGCCACCCCTCGCACCACTCGTTCGAAACCGGCGCAGATGGTGGCTCGCGTGGCCTCCGACACCGTGCGAATCGTGCCTTCGAACCAGGCGATCTCGGGGATCACGTTCGACGTCGAACCGGCTTGGATGTGAGCGACCGTCACCACCGCCGGGTCGAACGCATTGATGCGACGGGTCACCAGCGTCTGCAACGCGGTGACGATCTCGGCTGCCACCGGGATGGGGTCGTTGGCGAAGTGCGGAGTGGAAGCATGCCCACCGGCGCCGCGGATCGTCACCTTGAAATCATCGGTCGACGCCATGAGTGACCCGGCTCTCGCACCGACCATCCCCACCGGCAGGTTCGGGGTCACGTGGATGGCGAACGCCGCATCGGGCCGCTGATCCAGGCCGTTCTCGAGCAGACCCTCGCGCAGCATGACCGGCATGCCGCCGGCCCCCTCCTCACCCGGTTGGAAGGCCAGGCGCACCGTGCCCCGGAGATCGCGCTGGTGATTGCGCAGCATGGTCGCGGCTCCCACCAACATGGCGACGTGGGCGTCGTGCCCGCACAGGTGCGCACGATCGGGGATCTGCGAGCGGTGGTCCCACTCGGTGTCCTCCGTCATGGGCAACGCGTCGGTATCCGCCCGCAACACCACCGTCGGCCCGGGCTGATCACCGTGCAACGTGGCGACCACTGACGTGATGTCGGTTCCGGTGGTGATCTCGTAGCCCAGCGGCTCGAGCTCCGCGACGATCCGCTCCTGCGTCCGAGGGTTGTCCAGACCCAACTCAGGCTGACGATGAATGTCGCGGCGCAGCGTCACCAACCCGTCCGCCAACGCCTTCGCCTCGTCCAGCAACTTCCGTCGATCCACCATCGTCGGACCCCCTTCGCAACTGGGCGTCAGGTTACGCGAGCATGGCCTTGTGGGAGCTGTTGTCGCCGTGGTCAACCAAAAGGGTGGCGTGGGCAAGACCACCGTCACCATGGGCCTGGCATCCGCCGCGCT
>JBBQLA010000160.1:0-6165 GCA_038327485.1 Acidimicrobiales bacterium | reverse complement strand
GTCCTCGCCGAGTCCAGAAGGACGTCGGATGACCCTCGTGTCCTCTGACGTCGCCCCTGCGCTTCCAGAGCCCGGACAGGTGGTCGAGGTCCGCGGCTCGACCTGGGCGGTAGCGAACGTGCAGGCACAGGGCCTGCCTCGCAGCCCGGCAGATGACGCCGCTGCACATCTGTCACACGTCGTGGATCTCCAGTCGTTGGACGAGGATCGTCTCGACGAGACGCTGAGCGTCGTGTGGGAGCTTGAGGTCGGTCACACCGTGACCCCGGCGCAGGGTCTTCCCGACACCATCAACGCCGAGTCCTTCGATGATCCGATCACCCTTGCGGGGTTCATAGACGCCCTGCGATGGGGTGCGGTCACCTCGGCGGACCCGAACCGGTATCAGGCGCCGTTCTGGTCGGGGGTCAACATCGAGGCATACCAGCTCGAGCCGCTCCGCCGAGCGCTGGGTTCGCCCCGTGCGAACCTCCTACTGGCAGACGATGTCGGGCTCGGGAAGACGATCGAGGCGGGACTGGTCATTCAGGAACTGTTGTTGCGTCACCGCGCGCGCACTGCGGTGATCGTGTGCCCGCCGAGCCTGTCGCTGAAGTGGCAGGACGAGATGCGCGACAAGTTCGGGCTTGAGTTCACGATCGTCAACAGCGAGCTGATGGCCCAGGTGCGTCGCACGCACGGTCTGCATGCGAACCCGTTCCTCATGTACCCGCGGGTGATCGTGTCGATGGCGTGGTTGCCTCAGGTACGGGCACAGCGGCTGCTGCGCGATGTGTACGCGCAGACCACCAACCCGAAGTCCGGCAAGCGCTACGTGTTCGACATCCTCGTCGTGGACGAGGCTCACCACGTCGCCCCTTCCAGCCCGTCGGCGGTGGCGGGTGGCCGCGGGTACGCGGTCGACACGCAGCGCACGGTTGCCGTTCGCCAACTCGCCGAGCGCTGTGAGCATCGCCTGTTCCTCTCGGCCACGCCGCACAACGGCCACCCGGAGTCGTTTACGGCGCTGTTGGAGATGATCGACTCGCGGCGGTTCTCGCGAGGCGCGCTCCTCGACGCCAACGCACTGCGGGATGTCACCGTCCGGCGTCTCAAGCGCGATCTCACCGGGAAGGGCTTCAAGAACCGGGTCGTCGAGTCGCTGCCGTTCACCCCCCGCCCGGACGAGCAGGAGATGTTCGACCTCCTCGATGGCATCGTCACCCGCAGCGCCAAGCTCAACGGCACCAAGCCTGGCGGGGACATCGTGACGATGCTCTTGAAGAAGCGGTTCCTGTCGAGCCCGTTCGCGTTCGGTCAGACCCTCAGCCACTACCTCGCCTCACGAGGGGGCCGAGGTCTTGCCGAGGACGACTACGACGACATCTTCGGCGAGGGACAGTCCGACGAAGAAGAAGGGCTGTGGGAGCAGGACGAAGCCGAGCGCCTGCGGGAGTCGAAGGGTTCGGACCCGTTGAGCGCGGCCGAGCCGGGTCAGCTCGAGCAGTTGATGGAGTGGGGGCTTGGGTTCGAGAGCCGGCCGGACTCGCGACTCGACGCGTTGCTGAGCTTCCTCGATGGGGTGTGCCGGGCCGACGCGGCGTGGAGCCGGGAGCGGGTGGTCGTCTTCTCTGAGTACGCCCACACGGTCGACTGGCTGGCGAGGGTTCTGACCCAGCAGGGCTACGGCGACGTTCTCGCGGTCATCCAAGGGTCGACTCCGCCGGAGGACCGCGAGTACATCCGGTCGCAGTTCACCGAGGACCCGGAGAAGGAGCCGGTGCGAGTCCTGGTGGCCACCGACGCGGCGGGGGAGGGCATCGACCTGCAGACCTACTGCCACCGATTGGTCAACTTCGACATCCCGTTCAACCCGTCGCGCCTCGAGCAGCGGATCGGCCGCATCGACCGGTACGGGCAAACGCACGAGCCACAGGTCTTCCACTTCGTCCCCGACACGGATTCGTCGATCTATGCGGCCGACGCCAGTTTCATGGCCCGGATCGCCAAGAAGGTCGCCAACGTCGAGGAGGACCTTGGCTCGGTCAACCAGGTGATCGGCGAGCAGGTCCAGGAGCACTTCGCCCGTCGGGCGCCGTCGCGACGCAAAGCCAAGACGGTCGACCCCAACGAGGTCATCAACAACGCGTTGGCCGGCGGGGTCGAGCTGAACGCCCGGCTGACGCAGCTGGAACAAGGCTTCGACGAGTCGCGGGCGGAGATGCATCTCGAGCCGGCGAACCTCCGACGAGTGGTCGACCCCGCGCTGCGAATCGATCACCAGCTACCGCTGATCCCGATCCCCTACGACGAGGATGACCCCCAGGGACGCCATGCGAGCGAGTTCGCGGTCCGTCTCCTTCCCCGTCGTTCGGATCATTCTGGGGACCTCGCCCCCGACTGGTTCGAGGTTCCCCAGGTATCGCGGCCCTGGCAGGGCACCCTCCCGGGGCTCTACACCCGGCTTGCGCCAAACGTGGCCCGCCCCATCACGTTCGATCCCGCGGTGGCCGAAGGTCGCAACGACGTGGTCTATGTGCACCTCGGCCACCCGATCGTGCAGAAGGCGCAGCGACTCCTGCGCAGCGCGCTATGGAGCTCGTCTTCATCACTCAACCGGGTCACTGCCGTCGTCGTGGACGATCTCGCAGAGTCGTTCGTCGCGGCGGTAACCCGCATGGTCCTGGTCGGGCGAGGCGGAGTTCGCCTGCACGAGGACGTCTTTCTCGCTGGGGTTCGTTTGCACGGTCGCCGGGCCATGACCGAGGAGAAGGCCGAATCCGCGCTCGACCTTGCCCTCGATGGCGCGCTCGCCCTCGCAGACGACGCGGGTCGAACGCAGCTCTGTGATCTGTGGAATGTGAAGGATGCTCCGCTGAAGGCGCGACTCGAAGAGTCGATGCAGGCGCGGGCGTCGCGCCGCCACGAGCAGGTGATGGAGCAGCTCGCGAAGCGAGAGACAACGGATGCCCAACGCGCCCGTGACATCTACGCCGCGTTCCGCACGAACCTTCACGATTCGCTCAAGGTGCTCAAGCAGGCCGAGGCCGACGCCGCTGCGCAGCTGTTGCCCGACGAGCAGCAACGCCAGCGTCGCCGCGACATGGACGCGATGGAGCGGCGCCTCGACGAGCTCGATGACGAAGAGGCGCGCGAGGTCGCAGCGATCAGCGACCGCTACGCGGACGTGAAGCCACACACCACCGCTGCCGCAGTGGTGTTCGCACTGACCCGTGCTGACGCCGACGGATGGGCGAACTGATGGCTCGCCCCGGTCCCCGCAGTGGTCCCAACACGAACGCGTCCGATCTTCACCGCCAATGGTTGGAACTGGTCGACATCGAAGGGCCGTTCCTGGCCATCCCCCCACTGAAGCGCGTCTGGCCCAACGGCATCCCCGACTTTCGCGCCAACCACCCCGACCGCTTCGACGCGATGGCCGATGCGCGCCGAGCGTTTGAAGCCGCCTGGGAGGCATTGGACCGCCAGTCCGAGAGCGACAGCCTGCTCGCCGCCTACAGCGTCGAACGCGACAAGTGGGTCGAGACGGTCCTGCGAGATGTGATCGGTTGGTCCGAGTCGCTCGAATGGGGACCCGTCGCTGGCGTTCAAGCTGAGTCACCGAACCGGGCCGTGACCGTGACCGCCCAAGGCGCCCTTGTCGACATCGATGGCATCGGCGCGCTCGTGCACGTCATCGACCCGACCGACTCACTCCGACAGACTCCGAGCGACCTGTGGGCCGCGACCCCGATCGACCGCCTCGAAGCACTCCTGCGCGAAAACCACGTGCCGATCGGAATCGTCACCGACGGCCGTTGGTGGGGTCTGGTGCACGCAACCGACGGCCAGATGGCGGCCTCTGGCGTGATCGATGCGCTCACCTGGATCGAAGAGCCCCGTGTCAGGGACGCGTTCTTCATCGTGGTCAGTCGCCAGTACCTCATTGGCGGCGACGCCAACGAACGGCTCCCCGTCCTGTTCAACGAGTCGGTCGCTGCCGCCGAGGAGATCACCGAAGCCCTCGGCGCCCAGGTCCGAAGCGCCGTCGAACTCCTGATCCAATCGTTCTCCGAGTCAGCCGCCGAAGCCCGTCGCCGTGGAGGGCCTGACCCGCTTCCCGCCCGCACCCACGACACCTACGAAGCCGCGGTCACCGTGATGATGCGCACGGTGTTCCTGCTCTTCGCCGAAGAACGAGGCCTTGTGCCTTCTGGCGAACTGTTCGAGCAGGGCTATGGCATCTCACGCGAGCTTGAACGGCTCGTCCGTGAGAGTGCTCCCGGCGAGGAAGCGCTCGACGCAACCTCGCTCACCTGGCACCGCCTCCTGGCCACCAGCCGGGCGCTATACCGCGGAGCATCATTCGAGAACCTGCGCATGCCGGCCTACGGCGGATCCCTGTTCGACCCCGATCGATTCCCGTTCCTGACCGCCTCCACCGACCACGGCACGCTGGCGGTGACCGTGTCCGACCGGGTCATGCTGCACGTCCTGCGGTCCGTACAGGTGGCCGACGTCAAAGGCGAAGCCCGACGAATCTCGTTCCGAGACGTCGACGTGGAACAGATCGGCTACATCTACGAGGGTCTTCTCGGCTACACGTGTGCTCCTGTCGACGAGCTGACTCTCGGCATCATCGGCAGTGCCGGCGTCGAGCCCGAGATCCCCCTAGCCAAGCTCGAAGAACTTCACTCGGGCCACAGCGACTCGAAGAAGCTGGCAGCAGCCATCCGAGAATGGGTAGCCGAAGACCAGCCCTCGGCGAAGCCGTCGACCGCGGCTGCCATTGCGAAGGCGATCAGCGCCGAGCCAGACCCGTCCGCGATCAGTGCCCTGACTCGTGCCGTTGGCGAGGACACCGAGCTGCGCGACCGCATCACACCGTGGCTCGGTCTCGTCCGCAGGGACTTGCGGGATCACCCCTTCGTCGTTGCCGATCAAGGGCTGATCGTCAAGGAGACGCCGTCGCGGAAGAATGCCGGCGCTCACTACACGCCCAAGTCGCTCGCCGAGGAGGTGGTCCTCCACGCCCTCCAACCTCTTTGCTACGCACCCGGCCCTCACCAGACCGGTAGCGAGCAGGAATGGAAGCTGAAGACCTCCGACGAGATCCTCGGCCTCAAGGTCGCTGACATCGCCTGCGGCTCCGGTGCCTTCCTCGTTGCCGCTGCCCGCTATCTCGCCGATCGCGTCGTCGAAGCATGGACCAGCGAGGACCCCGCGAACGCCAACCGCAAGGACCTCTACACCCGCGCGATTCGCCAGGTGGTTGCCAACTGCCTCTACGGCGCCGACATCAACGACATGGCCGTCGAGATGTGCAAGCTGTCGCTCTGGCTCGTCTCCCTCGACCGCGACCTACCCTTCTCGTTCGTCGACGACAAGGTCTTCCTCGGAAACTCACTGCTTGGCCTCACACACCTCGACCAGCTCCGGAAGGTCCACATCGACCCCGCTCGTGCCCCGGTCGACCGCAGGTTCGACATCTTCGACATCGACGTCGACGCCATCATTCGCAAGGCCGTCGACCTGCGCGAGCGCCTCGCCACCGAAATCGATGAAGAGGACCCGGCCCGCACCAGCGCGGCGAAGCGCCGCCAACTGGCCGAGCTCCATGAGGCGACCGCCTCGCTCCGAGAGATCGCAGACGGCGTCATTGCCGCCGGCCTCCCCCTCGGCGGAAAGCCCGGCAAGGCACTCGACGGCGCCTTCGACGACCTCGCCCTGGCGGCCAAGCAGGCGTACCCGGGATCCACCGGAGCGGAGCCCGCCCCCGCCTGGCTCGACGGACTCATCGAGCGCGGCCTCACCCCCACCGTTGCCACCGACTACGAACGCTGGAAGCCACTGCATTGGGTGATCGAAGCTCCCGACGTCGTCGTCGAGCGCGGGGGTTTCGACGCGATCGTCGGCAACCCGCCGTTCCTGGGAGGACAGAAGCTGACCGGAGCGATGGGGACCTCCGTCCGAGACTGGTTCGTCAACGTCATCGCCGCGGGTCGCCGAGGCAGCGCCGATCTCGTCGCCTACTTCTTCCTCCGTGCCACGTCGCTCCTGCAGACGAACGGAGACCTCGGCTTGATCGCCACGAACACCGTCGCTCAGGGCGACAGTCGCGAGGTCGGCCTCGACGCGATGGTCGCAGACGGCTTCGCGATCACGCGGGCCATCCAGTCGCGTTCG
>JBBQLA010000159.1:0-6168 GCA_038327485.1 Acidimicrobiales bacterium | reverse complement strand
TCTGGCCCGGGTGCGAGTCAACGGCGAGATCCACGAGCTGACCGACAAGATCGTGCTGGCCCGCTACGAGGCCCACAACATCGAAGTCGTCGTCGATCGGCTGGTCATGCGTGACGGCATCGAGCGGCGGTTGACCGAGTCCATGGAGACGGCGCTGCTGTTGGCCGAGGGCGTGGCGCAGATCCAGATCATCCCGAAGGACGGTGAGCCCGAGATGCTCACCTTCTCCGAGAAGCTGTCACGGCCGTCCGACGGCAAGAGCTTCGAAGAGCTCGCGCCTCGCAACTTCTCGTTCAACACCCCCTACGGCATGTGCTTGACGTGCGGCGGGCTGGGCAACGTATTCGAGGTCGACCCCGAACTGGTGGTGCCCAACCCCGATCTGTCGATCGTCGAAGGCGCCATTGCTCCCTGGTCGGGCGGGCACAACAAGTACTTCCACCGGCTGCTCGAGTCGACCACCGAGCAGTTCGAGATCGATCCCGAGGCGCGATGGGCCGATCTCACCAAGAAGGAGCAGAAGCTGATGCTGTACGGCATCGGTGACACCAAACGCGTCGACGTGAAGTTCAAGAACCGCTACGGCCGCACTCGCAGCTACTCCGCCCGATACGAGGGCGTGATCCCGTACCTGAAGCGGCGCCATTCCGAGGCCGAGTCCGACAGTGTGCGAGAGCAGGTCGAGGGCTACATGCGCCAGGTGCCGTGCCTGGTGTGCAAGGGCGCCCGTCTGAACGAGTACAGCCTGGCCGTGACGGTCGGCGGCAAGAACATGTTCGAGCTGTGCTCGTTGCCGATCGCCGAGGCCCGCCAAGCCATCCTCGATCTCGAGCTCAACGAGCGCGAGGCGCAGATCGCCGAGCGCGTGGTGAAGGAGGTCGACGAGCGCCTGAATTTCCTGTGCGACGTGGGCCTGGACTACCTCAACCTGCACCGCAGTGCGGCCACGTTGTCGGGCGGCGAGGCGCAGCGCATCCGGCTGGCGTCGCAGATCGGTTCCGGCCTCGTCGGGGTGCTGTACGTGCTCGACGAACCGTCGATCGGCCTGCACCAGCGCGACAACCAGAAGCTGATCGGCACCCTCAAACGCTTGCGCGACATCGGCAACACCGTGCTGGTCGTCGAGCACGACGAGGAGACCATCGCGGTGGCCGATCACGTGGTCGACATCGGGCCCGGAGCCGGCAAGCACGGGGGAGAGGTCATCCACTCCGGCAGCTACGAGAAGCTGCTCAAGAACAAGAAGTCCATCACCGGTCAATACCTCTCGGGCAAGCGGTCGATCCCCACGCCCGAGCTGCGCCGTGAGCCCGGAGACGAGTGGCTGTCCATCCGTGGGGCGCGCGAGAACAACCTGCGCAACGTCGACGTCGACATCCCGCTCGGTTGTTTCGTGTCGGTGACCGGCGTGTCGGGTTCGGGAAAGTCGAGCCTGATCAACGGGATCCTGCTCAAGGCCCTGATGCAGCACGTGTACGGATCGAAGATCCCACCGGGCCTGCATCGCAGCATCGAGGGCCTCGGCTTTCTCGACAAGGTCATCAACATCGACCAGTCACCCATCGGCCGCACCCCTCGTTCCAACCCGGCCACCTACACCGGCGTGTTCGACCACGTGCGCAAGCTGTTCGCTCTGACCAACGAGTCCAAGGTGCGGGGCTACCTGCCAGGGCGGTTCTCCTTCAACGTGAAGGGTGGTCGCTGTGAGGCGTGCGCCGGTGACGGCACCATCAAGATCGAGATGCAGTTCCTGCCTGACGTCTACGTGCCGTGCGAGGTGTGCAAGGGCAAGCGATTCAATCGCGACACGCTCGACATCACCTTCAAGGACCTCAACATCTCCCAGGTGCTCGACCTGCCCTGTTCGGATGCACTGGAATTCTTCTCCAACCAGCCGCCCATCGCCCGGCACATGCAGACGCTGGTCGACGTGGGCTTGGGATACGTGCGCCTCGGCCAGCCGGCCACCACATTGTCGGGCGGCGAGGCCCAACGGGTGAAGCTGGCGTCCGAGCTGGCCAAGCGCAACACCGGACACACCATCTACCTGCTCGACGAGCCCACCACGGGCCTGCACTTCGAGGACATCCGCAAGCTGCTGGGCGTGCTCACACGACTGGTCGACCAGGGCAACACGGTGCTGGTCATCGAGCACAATCTCGACGTGATCAAGACCAGCGACTGGATTATCGATCTCGGGCCCGAGGGTGGAGCCGGCGGCGGCCACGTGATCGCCGAAGGCCCCCCCGAGCTGATCGCCAAGTCACCCGACAGCTACACCGGCGAGTACCTCAAGCCGCTCCTCGCCAAAGGCTGACTGAACGGCCACACCATCGGTTCTGTAGTGCCACCGCGTCCGCACGCGTACGTGGAGGCACTACAGAACGGTGTTACTTCAGCTCGAGCATGCGGTCGAGCGCGACCTTGGCCCACTTCGACACGTCGGGGTCGACGGTGATCTGGTTGTGCACGCGACCCTCGACCAGCTCGGTCAGGATCCAGGCCAGGTGGGGGGCATCGACCCGGAACATCGTCGAACACGGACAGACCAGCGGATCGAGCGAGGTGATGGTCTTGTCCGGCGTCTCGTGAGCCAGCCGTTGCACCATGTGGATCTCGGTGCCGACGCCGATCGCCGAACCGATCGGCGCATCGGCGACCGCACCGATGATGACCTCGGTCGACCCGACCTGATCGGCCGCTTCGCACACCTCGTGGCTGCACTCAGGGTGCACCACCACGATCCCGTCGGGGTGCTCGGCCCGGAACGCGGCGATGTGGTCGACGGTGAACCGCTGGTGCACCTAACAGTGGCCCTTCCACAGCAGGAAGGTCGACTCCTTGGCTTGCACCTCGGTGAGTCCACCGAGCTCCTGGCGGGGGTTCCACACCGACATGTCGTCGTGTCCGTAGCCCATCTGGACGCCAGTGTTGCGGCCGAGGTGTTGATCGGGGAAGAACAACACTTGATGGCCCCTGGAGAACGCCCACTCCAACACGGTTCGAGCGTTGGACGAGGTGCACACCGCGCCGCCGTGCTCACCCACGAACGCCTTCAGGTTGGCGGCGGAGTTCATGTAGGTGATCGGCACCACGTTGGCGATGTCGGTGACCTGGGCCAGTGCCTCCCACGCTTCCTCGACCGAGTCGATTTCGGCCATGTCCGCCATGGAACAGCCCGCGTTGAGATCGGGAAGGATCACCTGCTGGTGATCGGCCGTGAGGATGTCAGCGGCTTCGGCCATGAAATGCACGCCGAGGAACACGATGTAGTCGGCCTCAGGGCGCTCGCTGGCGATCTTGGCCAGCTTGAAGCTGTCGCCGCGAGCGTCGGCCCAGCGGATGACCTCGTCGCGTTGGTAGTGGTGGCCGAGCCCGAACAGCCGATCACCGAGGGTCGCCTTGGCGTCTCCGATGATCGTCACCAACTCCTCGGGCGAGGCGTCGACGAACCGTTGGTGTAGTGGCGCTTGCAGTCTGATCATTTGGGCAGGCCCCTTCATTCAGGACATCGTTCTTGACCGGTGGGGACAGCCGGGTCGCCTCTCCACGGGGTTGTCGGTCTCGATGTCGATATGACGCCGGAAACCCGGCCGGCGCTTGGTTCACTCTAACGACTCCCACCCCGGCGATGTTCCCGCAGAACCGATGCCACACGGCGGAACCGGCCGCCCCAGGGCGGTAGGTTCCCAGCCATGGTCAAGCGTCCCCCGGCAGGCACCATCCCGGACGCTCCGGGGAGCTATCAGTTCAAGGACGCGGCCGGTCGGATCATCTATGTGGGCAAGGCCAACTCGCTGCGCCAACGTCTCTCGAACTACTTCGGCGACCCACGACTCCTGCACCCTCGGACCGCTCAGATGGTGGCGACCGCCGAGTCGGTGGAGTGGATCCAAGTGCGCAACGAGGTCGAGGCGCTCATGTTGGAGTTCAGCCTCATCAAGGAACATCGCCCCCGCTTCAACGTGCGCCTGGTCGACGACAAGAGCTACCCGTTCCTGGCGCTCACTCTGTCCGACGAATGGCCCCGCGCCACGGTCATGCGGGGCAAGCGCAAGAAGGGCAACCGCTACTTCGGACCGTACGGCCACGCCTACGCCATCCGCGAGACCCTCGACCTCCTCCTGCGGACGTTCCCGGTGCGCACCTGCTCGGACAACAAGTTGGAGCGACACCACAAGCAGGGCCGCCCGTGCCTGCTGTTCCACATCGAGAAGTGCGCTGGTCCGTGCATCGGAGCGGTCTCGGCGGAGGAGTATCAGCACCTGGTCGAGGAGCTGATCAGCTTCCTCGAGGGCGACACCGACGAAGTGGTCGACCGACTCGAGGCCGAGATGCACGCCGCTGCATCGCGCCACGAGTTCGAGCTCGCGGCTCGGATGCGCGACCGGCTGAGCTCGGTTCGGCGGGCCATCGAGAAGCAGCAGATGATGGCCGACCGCTCCGAGGATCTCGATGTGATCGGCATCGCCCAGGACGATCTCGAAGCGAGTGTGCAGGTGTTCTTCGTCCGCAAGGGTCGGGTGGTGGGTCGCAAGGGTTTCGTCCTCGACAAGGTGATGGCGTTGACCGACTCCGAGCTGACCGAGCGCATCCTCGAGGAGCTGTACTACGACGAGCCGCCGCTCGGGATGCCCAAGCAGGTGTTGCTGCCGGCGTTGCCCGACGACGTCGGCTTGTACGAGCGGTGGTTGGGCGAGCACCGCGGCTCGAAGGTTGCGATCCGGGTGCCACAGCGCGGTGACAAACGGCAACTGGCCGAGACGGTCACCCAGAACGCCATCGAGGAGTTCCAGCGTCACCGGCTGCGTCGAGCGTCCGACCACAACAGTCGCGCCCGGGCCTTGTCCGAGTTGGCCGAGTACCTGCATCTTCCTGACGCCCCGTTGCGCATCGAGTGCTACGACATGAGCCACATCCAGGGCACCGACTACGTGGGGTCGATGGTCGTGGTGACCGATGGGTTGGCCGACAAGCGCGAGTACCGCCGATTCAAGGTGTGAACCGTCGGCGGCCAGATTATCGGCGATTCCGACGACTTCGCCGCCATGGAAGAGGTGCTGACTCGCCGCTTCACCAACTACGTGGCGGACAAGGCCAAGCCCATCGAGGAGCGCGGCAAGTTCCAGTACCCGCCGCAGCTGCTGGTGGTCGATGGCGGCAAGGGTCAGCTCAACGTGGCCGTGCGAGTGCTCGAGAACCTCGGGCTCACCGAGGAGATCCCGGTCTGCTCGCTCGCCAAACAGTTCGAGGAGGTGTTCCTGCCCGGTCGATCAGAGCCGGTCCGCGTACCCCGCCAGTCCGAAGCGCTGTTCCTGTTGCAGCGAATTCGTGATGAGTCACACCGCTTCGCCATCAGCTTCCATCGCGAGCTGCGCGGGAAGCGCATGACCGTGTCGGTGCTCGACGAGATCCCCGGTTTGGGTGCCGTTCGTCAGAAGCGGCTGCTCAAGGAGCTCGGCGGTGTCACGGCCGTCAAGGGGGCGCCACTCGAGGCGCTCAAGGCGTTGAGCTGGTTGCCCGATTCGGTTGCCGAGGCAGTTCACCACAAGATTCATGGAAGCAACTGAGTGGTCGGAGTCGCAGTGGTCGGAGTCGCAGTGGTCGGAGTCGCAGTGGTCGGAGTGAGACGTGCCTGATGTGTGGGAAGAACATGCGCAGTGGTGGCAGGACCAATTCACCGACGGCGTCGATCCCGAGTACACCGAGCAGATCCTTCCGCTGATCGCCCAGCGGTTGGCCGAGGTGGTGCCGAACGGGGGAGTGGTCGTCGACGTCGGATGCGGCGAGGGTCAAGTGGCTCGACACGTCGGTGAGGGTCGCACCGTCATCGGTCTCGACCCCGCGTGGCTCCAGGTCGAGACCGGCCAACAGCGCGAGGGAGGCGTGCACTACGTCCAGGGCTCCGCGATGTCACTGGGCGTGCGAAGCGGTGTCGCCGATGCGGTCATCGCCTGCTTGGTGTTCGAGCACATCGAGGATCTCGACGAGGCGTTGGCCGAGGTGGCCCGAATAGTGAAGCCGGGCGGCGTGTTCTTGTTCCTGCTGAACCACCCGCTCCTGCAGACTCCTGGTTCTGGTTGGATCGATGACCAGATCCTCGATCCGCCCGAGCAGTACTGGCGGGTCGGCCCGTATCTGCCTGAGGCGGTGACCGAGGAGCAGGTG
>JBBQLA010000158.1:0-6175 GCA_038327485.1 Acidimicrobiales bacterium | reverse complement strand
AGCCCGTGACGTACTCAAGCCGTATTTCCTGCTGACCAACAAGGCCGCCATGGCCGTGGTGAACATCGACGAGTCCCAGCTCGAGGATTCGGCAGCAGTCGCCGCGCCGGTCGCCGCTGCGCTCGGCAACGACGACGTGGTGGCCGTGTGTGTGCAGCTCGAAGCCGAGGCCGTGCTCCTCGATGACGACGAACGAGCCGAGATGCTCGAGGCGCTCGGTCTGGGCGACGGGGCGCTGGCCACCTTTCTGCGCACCGCCTACCACCGCTTGGGACTGCGCACCTATCTGACCACCGGCCCCAAGGAGACCCGGGCGTGGACCTTCCGGGCCGGGGCCAAGGCGCCCGAGTGTGCGGGCGTCATCCACACCGACTTCGAGCGGGGATTCATCCGAGCCGAGGCCATCCAATGGGACGAGCTGGTCGAGCTCGGCAGCTGGGCGAAGGCCCGCGAGGTCGGCAAGCTCCGAGTCGAGGGCAAGGACTACGTGGTGGCGGACGGCGACGTCCTGGAGTTCCGCTTCAACGTGTGAACCCATGGACCACACCGACTCCGAATCTGTTGCCGGGAGCACCGGCTCGTGGCTGACGAAGGACGACGTCGTGCTGGCCAGCCTCGAAGCCCCGGTCGGGCGGGTCGGTCGAGCCCGAGGTCTGCTCGGACGTGACGCCTTCGACGGCGCGTTGGTGTTGACGAGAACCCGATCGGTGCACTCATTCGGCATGCGCTTCACCATCGACGTGGCCATCTGTGATCCCGACCTGACCGTTCGCCGGATCGTGACGCTGGTCCCCGGTCGCATGACCCGCCCCGAGTTGCACGCCACCACCATCATCGAGGTACCCGGCGGCGCTTTCGAGCAGTGGGGCGTTCAGTCCGGTGACCAGCTCACCGTCCGCTGACCGTGACTGACCCGACGGGAAGCCGGCGCGGGGTGCTGCACGTGGTCGGCACCCCCATCGGCAACCTCGGCGATCTGTCGCCACGGGCCGTCTCGGTGCTGTCGTCGGTGGCACTGATTGCATGTGAGGACACTCGGCGGACCGGCCGGCTGTTACAGCTGGTCGGGATCGCCAAACGCCCTCTGGCCGTGGTGAACCAACACACGGAGGCCGATGTGATCGGCCGGGTCCTGGCCGCACTCGAGGTCGGCGACGACGTGGCGCTGGTGTCCGACGCCGGCATGCCGACCATCTCCGACCCTGGCGCAGTGTTGGTGGCCGCCGCGGTCGACGCCGGTTTCGCTCCGGTGGTCGTGCCGGGCCCGTCGGCGTCGCTGGCAGCGCTGGCCGTGAGCGGACTGGTGGGCGATCGCTTCTGCTTCGAGGGGTTCCTGCCTCGCAAGGGCGCCGAGCGGGCTCGTCGAATCGCCTCGCTGGCCTCGGACCCGCGGATCTCCGTGCTGTTCGAGGCGCCGCACCGAGTGGTGCGCACCGTGACCGACCTGGCCGAAGCCTGCGGAGCCGATCGCCGGATCGCGCTGTGCCGCGAGCTCACCAAGCTGCACGAAGAGGTGTGGCGCGGTCGGCTGGGCGAAGCCAGAGATCATCTCAAAGCCGAGGCGCCTCGAGGGGAGTACGTCCTGGTGCTCGTCGGTCGGTCCGAGGAGACGCTCGAGGTTGACGACGACCGCATCGTCGGCGCCCTGGTCGAACTCACCGGGCAGGGCGTGTCGACCCGTGACGCCGTGGCGGAGGTGGCGCGACGGTTCGACGCGCCCCGCAGACGGGTGTATTCCCTCGCCGTGGCGCATTTCGACGCCGAGCAGTCCGACTCGTAGCGTCGGAGGCTGTGTCCTTCACCACTTCTTCTCCCGTCTCCTCATCCACTCCCGCAACCATCGACGTCCTCGGTATCGGCAACGCACTTGTCGATGTCCTGAGTCTCACCCCCGACGAGCTGATCGCCGAGTTGTCGATCGCCAAGGGCTCCATGAACCTGATCGAGGAGGATCGGATGGCGGAGATCTACGCAGCGATGGGCTCGGCGATCGAGGCGTCGGGCGGATCGGCCGCCAACACGATGGCCGGCTTGGCGTCGCTGGGCGCCCGCGCCATGTTCACCGGTCGAGTTCGCGACGACGTGTTGGGCGCGGTCTTCGCGCATGACCTGAGCGCGATCGGCGTGGGCTGGGCCGGGTCCACGGTCGCCGACGGGCCCGCCACCGGATGCTGCCTCATCCTCGTGACCCCCGATGCCGAACGGTCGATGAACACGTTCCTCGGCGCCTCCTCGCTGCTCGGTCCCGAGGATCTCGCGCTCGCCGAGATCGCCTCGGCCGCCATCGTCTACCTCGAGGGGTACCTGTTCGATCGCGACGACGCCCAAGCGGCCTATCGAGTCGCTTCGCACACCGCGCACTCGGCTGGTCGTCGAGTCGCGCTGACGCTGTCGGACACCTTCTGCGTGGAGCGCCATCGCGAGGCCTTCCTCGACCTGGTGCACTCACACGTCGACGTCCTCTTCGCCAACGAGGGCGAGCTGTGCGCGCTCTACGACACCGATGACGTCGACTCGGCCATCGCGTCGGTCCGCGAGCATTGCCCGCTCAGCGCCGTCACCCTCGGTGAGCTCGGTGCAGTGATCGTGACCGCGGACGAGGAGATCCGGGTTCCGGCAGAACAGGTCTCGCAACTGTTGGACACCACCGGCGCCGGCGATCAGTTCGCCGCGGGGTTCCTGGCCGGGCTGGTGCGAGGCCTTCCCCTCGCCGACTGTGGTCGGATCGGCAACATCGCCGCGGCCGAGGTGATCTCCCACATCGGTCCCCGTCCCCAGACCGATCTGGCCACCCTGGCCCAATCGGTCCTGCCCCGGTGACGTCGGATCGGTCGCGGTACCGTGTGACGTGCGACCACGGCCGGGTCGCGCTCTCTCAGCTCCTCACGTCCAACCGATGACAGCGATCCGTCTGCCCCGTTCCGCCCCTCTCAGGGATCGTGCTCCGATCGACTTCCGTCGCGTCGCCGTGGGGGCAGCGCTGGTGGTCATCGCAGTCGGGCTGGCGTGGGTCGGCAACTCGATCATCGCGGTGGCGATCATCGCAGCGGTGGCGGCACTGGTGATCACGTTCGGGCTGATCATCAAGCAACCCGAGGTCTTGTTGCCGATCGCGGTCATCTCGATGTGGATCGAGGGACTCGGGGGCCAAGCCAGCATCGGTCGCGTCATGTCCGTCGTGATCCCGTTGGTGATCGTGGCCCGCGTCGCCACCACGAGTTGGCGACCGGCCGCGCTGCAACCGCGGGCGTGGGTGCCGTTGCTCGCCCTCACCGTGTGGTGCTGGCTCGGCGTGTTCTGGGCCAAGGTGCCGGTCGGCGGATGGCTCATCGGTTTCTTCACCCTGTTCCTCGGCATCGCCTACGCGCTGGCCTTCATGCTCTTCACGGAGTCGCCCGAACAAGTGATGAAGCTGATGACGATCTGGGTGTGGCTGGGCGCCGTGGTGGCGTTGGCCAGCTCCTTCGTGTTCTTCGTCGGGGGCGTTCGCGGCTACGGCTTCACCGGCGGCGCCAACAACTACGCGGCGTTCGTGGTGGCTGGGTTCCCGGTCATCGTCGTGCTCGCCCGGGCGGCGACAGGCCGGGCCCGGTGGCTGCTCTGGTGCAACATCCCGATCTACCTGTCCGCCCTCATCGCGTCCGGATCGCGCATGGGGTTCATCATGGGCGGGGTGATGGGGGTCTACATCTTCTCCACCATGCCGGGCATCCGGGGTCGGCGGCGGGTGATCACCATCGCCGGTGGAACGGTGTTCATGGGCGTCGTGGTGTTCCTCTTCGCCGCGTTGAACTCGGATCGATTCTCGCTGGCCGCGTTCTTCAGTGACCGTGGGGCCGGCCGTCTCGACATCTGGCCGGCCGCCATCGCCGCGTTCAAGTTGCACCCCCTGCAGGGGTGGGGACTCGGCGGATTCCGTTCCTCGTCCTACGAGCTCGTGCAACAGACCTCGGGTGCCAGCCTGCAGGCCCTCCGCCAGACCGACGACATCCGGGTCGGCTACATCGAAGCCCACAACCTGTACCTGTCGATCCTGATGGACCTGGGCCTGATCGGCACCACCATCTACTTCGGGCTCATCGCCTCGACCATGAAGAACCTGTGGGACCTGCGCAAGACCGCCTGGGGTCAACTCGTGTGGGCGTTCCAAGGCGTACAGATCGCCCTGCTCATCGGTCAGTTCTTCGGCACACAGCTGAACCAGAAGTTCCAGTGGATGATCATCGGGCTCGCTGCGGGCATCTACCGCAAACAACGCATGATCCATCGCTCGTCGCTTGCAGGGTCGGTCTGACATGGCCCTGGTCGAACGTGAACGTCGAGCCGTCGCCGTCCGCGAAGATGGTCCGCGACACGACGAGCCGGTCTACGAGAACCTGCGGATGGATCTCCGCCTGCGCTATCCGCTCCGATGGGTGGCCCTCGCTGTCTGCTTGGTGTCCGGCCTCATCTCGGTCTTGGCCGAGGACGTCATCGTCGGGACGTACTACTCCGGAACTGCGGACATCCTGGTACTGAAGATGGAGGATCCCCACGGTCCGTTGGGAGTGCAGATCATCGATCCCCGCATCCAGAGCATCACGGGCTTGGCCCAGTCCGAGCCGTTCCTGGTGGAACTGGCCCGACGATCCGGCGTCGATCGATCGCTCGACGACCTGCGTGACATGGTCTCGGCGACCCGCCCCAAGCTGGGAGCCCGGGTGTCGATCACCGTGCGCGACCACGATCCGGAGGTGACCCGTGCCGTGGCCCGCCAGCTGGTGGTGTCGCTCGGTGTCGTCGTCGATCAGGCGCGCGCCGGTGCGCTGCAGGTCCTCGACGAGAACGGTCGTGATCAGTTCGCCGATCAGCCCGCCGACTATCGCGGTCCCCTCTACCTCGATCTCTATGGTGGTCGCCCCTCGTACGACACCGAGGCTCCCTCCACGCCGATCATGTTGTTCGGAGGGGCGGGCCTCGGGATGCTGTTGCTCATCGGCGCATGCTTCGTGGCGCACGAACGCGAGCGCGTCTCGCACGCTTCGGGCATCGACGGCGTCGTGGGAATGCGGCAGTTGGGTCGCTGCCCCCGATTCGGGTTCCGACGGAGCGAGTCCAACCGCAACCACGTCAGCGGCATGACTCTGGGGATCGAAGCGTCGTGTCCCGACGGCCTTCGCAGCCTCGCCTTCGTCGGGTCGGGGATTCGCAGCGAGCGTGCTGCGATCACGGTGGCCTTCGCCGCGTCGGTGTCGACCGTTGTTTCCTCGAAGGTCACGTTGATCGACCTCGACCTCGACCATGGGGCGCTGAGCCGACGCTGTGGTCTGCTCAGTCGCCTTCCCGGCCGAACCCGCGCCGGGGTCTCGGACTGCGTCGGCAGCGATCTGGCCCCGGAGTCGCTGCTGCGCCCGCTGAGGCGCCGTTCGGTTCCTCGTTCGGTCCGCGGCCTCTTGCCGAAGTCGGGCACTGCGGTCAACGTGCTCGGAGTCGGCACTCGCGTCGGCGGCGACGTGGCGACGGCAGCCGAACTGGCCGACATCGTCGAGCGGATTGCCCAGGACTCCGTCGTGATCCTGGCTCTGCCACCGATTCCCGGCCGTCACGCAGTGCGTGAGCTGATGGCTCGCTGTGACCTCACCGTCTTGGTGATGCTCGACGGGTGGAGCCCGGTTCGTTCCATGGTCGACGCGTCTCGGGTGCTCAACGAGGCGGCGCCGGGCCGATGTGGATATCTCCTGCTCGAGAACGGCTGAAGTGGTCGTGACGGACCTGGTCGAGCAACACGCCGTCCGGTGGTGGGATCAGCACTGCCATCTGCCCGACGACGACGTGGAGGGATACGTGGGGCGGGCCGCTGAAGCCGGCGTGCTCCGCCTCATCGACGTCGGATGCGACGTGGCGGGATCGATCCAGGCGATCGAACGGGCTCACCGCTTCGAAGGTGTCTCGGCCACGGCGGGGGTGCATCCTCACGACGCCTCGGGAGGGATCGTCGGCCTCGAGGCGCTGCTCGCCGATCCCCAGGTGGTCGCCGTCGGGGAGTGCGGGCTCGACTACCACTACGAGCACTCACCCCGGCGGGCCCAGCGAGAGGTCTTTGCGCAACAGATCGATCTCGCACTGCGATACGACCTTCCGCTGGTCATCCACACGCGATCAGCGTGGGACGACACGTTCGACGTGTTGGCTGAGG
>JBBQLA010000157.1:0-6176 GCA_038327485.1 Acidimicrobiales bacterium | reverse complement strand
CAGGTGGACGCCGAACGTGCCGTGCAGGTGCTGCACGCCGCGTACGAGCTGAATCAGGACTGGAGCTGACGATGAGTCGCCGTTGGAACGTCGGCGTGTATGGCGCGACCGGCCAAGTCGGGTCCGTGATGCTTCGGCTGCTGTCCGAGCGAGGGTTTCCCATCGGTGAACTGCGTCTGTTCGCGTCGGCCCGGTCTGCTGGTTCCAGGATCACGTTCCAAGGCCGAGACGTCGTCGTCGAGGACGCCTCGTCGGCCGATCCGTCCGGTCTGGACTTCGCCCTCTTCTCTGCCGGCGGCGCGGCGTCGCGGGAGTTGGCGCCCAAAGTGGCGGCGGCCGGCGTGACGGTGATCGACAACTCGTCCGCCTGGCGGATGGACCCCGACGTGCCGTTGGTGGTTCCCGAGGTCAACGCGCACGCGCTCGACCACATCGGCGTGGGGATCGTGGCCAACCCGAACTGCACGACCATGGTGGCCATGCCGGTGCTGAAGCCCCTGAGCGTGGAAGCGGGACTCCAGCGGATCGTGGTCACGACCTACCAGGCGGTGTCGGGCGCGGGCCTAGCCGGGGTCGAGGAGTTGGCGGGCCAGTTCGCCGCCGCGCCGACTGACCGTCTGGTCGAGCTGACCCATGACGGGGCGGCGTTTCCCCATCCGGTCGGTCCGAAGTTCCCGGCCACCATCGCCTTCAACGTGGTGCCACGGGCCGGTTCGATCGTCGATGACGGCTCCGAGGAGACCGACGAGGAGCAGAAGCTGCGCAACGAGAGCCGAAAGATCCTCGAGCTTCCCGATCTGGGCGTCTCGGGCACGTGCGTGCGGGTGCCGGTGTTCACCGGACACTCGCTGTCGATCAACGCCACGTTCGAGCGACCCATCTGCCCCGAACGCGCCCGCGAGCTGCTCGCCGGTGCACCGGGTGTGCAGCTGACCGACCTGCCCACACCGCTCGACGCTGCGGGGGCCGACCCATCGCTGGTAGGGCGCATCCGCAATGACCCGTCCGCGCCGAACTCGCTGGCGCTGTTCGTGTCGGGCGACAACTTGCGCAAAGGCGCAGCGCTCAACGCCATCCAGATCGCCGAGGAGTTGGTCAGACGGGCGGGTTGATCACGTAGCGGTCGGCGGCCTCCTGCAGGGACAGGTCGAGCTGTCCGGCCAGCGAGGCCAACCACGCCAGAACGTCACCCAATTCGTGGAGCTGCTGTTCACGGGTGCCCTTGCGGACCGCCTGAGCCAACTCGCCGAGTTCCTCGCACAGCCACGCCACCGTTGCGGGGATGCCTCGTTCACGGTCGGCCGCCCCGTAGAGATCATCCATCAGGGCCTGGAACGCGTCGATCTCCATGCGGGGATCGTAGGAGTCAGCTGGTCTTCATGAACTCCTGCACCGTGAAGACACGATGCTGACCGTTGCAGTCGCCCCAGACCGCCGCGGCGCCCATCTGCGTGAAGCCGGGGTCCATGATGTTGGCGCGGTGGCCGGGTGAGTTCAGGTACGCCTCATGGACGATGGCGATCGTGCCGCCGTACCCCACGTTCTCGCCCAGCTTGGTCCACTCGTTGGGAGCGCTGTCCGCGAGGCGGGAGTGCGACAGGTCGCACACGTCGCGCAGGTGCTTGGCCCAGTCGTCGGCCTTCATGTCGAGCTGGACGTTCTCCTTCAGCGGAGCCAATCCCTGCTCCGCTCGTGACTGGTTCACGCTGGAGATGACCGCCGAGCGGTCTGCCGGGAGCGACTCACAAGCCATCCCGACGGTGGACAACGCCACCAGGGATGCCAGGAAGACAAGGGTCCGTCCACGCCGAGTTCCGCCAGGCGTGCCTATGATTCTTCGCCAATCGAGCACGATTCAACTATCGGAGCAGTCGGACCTCTCGCTTGAACATTGTTCGAGAAATCTCCGCAACGACCTGGATTCAACGGTTGCGCTGCCGACGACATGCGAGCGGATTGGAGAACCACGAACGCTCCGAACCCGAAGGCCCGGAGCGCTCAGCGAGACTTTTGGTCGGGTAGGCGGGATTTGAACCCACGACCTCCTCGTCCCGAACGAGGCGCGCTACCAACCTGCGCCACTACCCGTGAAGGGTGGACTCTACCCGGCAGTGATCGGAGGGGGCCAAGGTGATCTACCGACCGGCGGGACTACCCGGCGGCGGGAGCGTCCTCCGCGGTGGATTCGTCGGTGGGCTCGGCCTCAACGGCGAGAGGTGCCGGGGTGCCACCCACGGCGGTGCGGCTCGACTCGGTGAACGTGTCGCCGGCCTCGAGCGCCGTGGCGGCTCTGCGGAGGCGCCCGGCGTCGACGGGCTTGATCAACCAGCCGTCGGCGCCGGAACTCTGGGCGATGAACACGTCGGCGTCGCGGTCCAACAGCAACAGGATCGGCCGCCGGTCGAGGCGTCCGGCCCCTTCCTCGAGCCGCAGATCCATGCAGGTGGCCATCCCGCCCATGGATCCGATCTGCAGATCGAGCACCACCACGTCGGGGTCCTGGTCGATGACCGCGGCCCGAACCCGGCGGCCCGCACGCAGTCGACTGACAGTCGTGGAGCCACTGGCGAACGCAGCGTCGACCTCGTTGAAGGTCGAGTCAGAGTCGGTTGCCACGAGAACCCGTTCCACAGCGGTGACGGTAGTGCGCGAAGGTCTCGCGTCGGTAACCGCTGCGCGCTTCGGGGTATGGGTCGTTACGATCTTCAGCGGAAAGGGGTTCCCCGTGCTCGAAATCGCAGTGTCAGAGGTCGAAGGCGGCACCGTCTGCCGCCCCATCGGCGAGCTCGACGCGTACACCGTCGGGGAATTCCGTGAACAGCTGACGGCCCTGTCCCAGGCCAACCGCCTCGTGATCGACCTCTGCGGCGTGCCGTTCATGGACTCCACCGGCCTCGGTGCGCTCATCGGCGGCATCCGACGCATCCGTGACGCCGGTGGCTCGGTCGAGGTCGTTTGCGACCGCCCTGCCGTGCTCCGCTTGTTGCACACGACCGGCTTCGACCGGATCGTGGGCGTGTCGGCCACTGTCGACGAGGCCTTGGCTGCCTTCACTGCTGCGACCTGAAGCAACTACTCCGGCGTGATGAGCGCGTCGGCGAAGGCTTGCAGCGTCTCGAGGTCGTGAACCTCGAACGGGAGGTACGGAACCATCCGAACCGGCGCCGAGCCGATCTGAGAAGTGATCTCGGCGACGTGTTCCATCTCCCCCAACGCGACCTGACGCAATCGAGCCAACGCCTCGAACTGCGCGCCGATGGCGGAGCCACGCAGCGTCTCGGCCCGAGCGGCTGCCGCAGCAGGCAGAGTCGGGCCCCCCGGATCGGGATGCACCCGATTCACGATCAGGCCGCTGACCTCGATGCCCATCTCCTTGAGCCGCTTGGCGAAATAGGACGCCTCGCCCACCGTGTCGGCATGTGGTGACGCGATCAGGATGAACGCCGTCTCCGGTGCGCGCAGGAGCTTCTCCACCGCCTGGGCCCGGTGCTTGAAGCCTTCCTCCATGCCGTCGAACGCAGCGAAGAAGGCGATGGCGTCAGCGATCACATCGCCCCCGACGACCTTGCCCACCGACCGGAAGAATCCTTGCGCCGCGACATTGACCGCCTTGACCAGCCCACGTGTCGGCGCGGTGACCATGCGGTAGAGGCGGTGGTCAAGGAACCGCGCCAACCGGTTGGGCGCCTCGAGGAAGTCGAGAGCGTTGCGGGTGGGCGGGGTGTCGACCACGATCAGGTCGAAATCGTGCTCGACGGCCAACTCGTACAACTTCTCCGACGCCATGTACTCCTGGGTCCCCGACATGGCCCCGGCGATGTTTCGGTAGAAGCGGTTCGACAGAATCTTTTCGGACTGTTCCGGGGAACCGGCGTGGCGCGATACCAGCGCATCGAAGGTGGCTTCGGTGTCGAGCATCATCGCCCAGAGCTCGCCCGGCCAGTCACCGTTGATTCGTGCCGGGGTGTTCGTCAACCCCGCCAAGCCGAGCGCGTCGGCCAGGCGCTTGGCCGGGTCGATCGTGACGACCACTGCCTTGCGTCCCCGAGCTGCTGCGCCCAGCGCCAACACCGCCGCGGTCGTGGTCTTGCCGACGCCGCCCGAGCCGCAACACACCACCACCGACGATCGCTCGACCAGGTCCTCGATCGATGTGAACGTCACACCACGTCCTCGGGCAGCAGCCGGATCTGTTCGATGAGCGCGTCGGCCAATGTGTCGAGGTCGTCGAGACCGAGCTCGGAGGTGAAGCAGAACGGCAGCCGCAGTTGCGGCAGTGGGAGATCGTGATCGAGTCGCTCGAGCTGCGCGGCCTGCAGCCTGGATCGCTCGCCCACGAAGGCCGCAGCTCGGCCCAAGGCCTCGGCCTCACCCTTGCGCAAGGTGACGCCCGCCTGGGCAGCGGCGACCTTCGGGTCCTCGTCGAGGCCCTCGGAGTCGGGGTAGCAGCCGTTGACGACGATCGGTGCGAGCCGCACGCCCACGCGGTCCTCGAGCTGGAAGGCGGTCTCGATGACCTCATTGACCGGAGTCTCCTCGGGCAGTGTCACCAACAGCACCTGGCACCGATCGGGATCGCCCAACAGCTCCATGACCTCGCGCGCCTGGGTCTCGATCGGCCCCACCTGCACGGCGTTGACGAGTCCGACGGCGCTGCTCAGGAAGGTGATGGCGTGACCAGCTGCCGGTGCATCCACGATGATCACGTCGGCCTTGGCCGAGCGTTCGAGCTGCTTGACCTTGCCCAGGATCAGCACGTCCTTGATGCCCGGGGTGGCGGTGGCGACCATGTCGAGTGCTCCCGACGAGGCCAGCCGACTCGAGATGCGCTTCAGTCCGTGATCGTGGAGATACTCGACGAGCGAGTTGTCGGCCATCAGCTCGCGGGCGGTCAGCTCGCCTTGCCCGATGGACCGATCAGCTGCTCGTAGCACGATCGGCTCGTGCGCCAAGTGCCTGACTCCGAACAGCGTTCCGACGGCGGAACCCTCCTCGATCTCGATCAACAACGCCGTCAGACCGAGTCGCGTGGCGGCCAATCCCAGAGCGAGCGAGATCGTCGTCTTGCCGACGCCGCCCTTGCCAGCAACGATGGTCACCCGTGGTGAAGTCAGGAAGTGTGCCGGATCCATCGGGTTCCTCGGAGGAACCAAGTCCCGCCCGTCGTCATCGTGGAGGCCACAGAGTGCGCAGGCTAGCGAGTTCGCTGATGCGTGCCGTTCCCGTGGTGCTGCTGGTGGCAGCACTCACCGGCTTGGCACCCGAGGCTTCGGCCGCCGATCGATGCGTGGAGGACGGCTGTGTTCGCGCCTTGCAGATCTCCGGACTGATCGATCCGATCGTTGTCAGCTTCGTCGATCAGGCGGTCTCCGAGGCCGAGGCCACCCCGGGCATGGTCGGCGTGGTCCTGCAACTCGACAGCGAAGGACTGGCCATCGACGACGCCGACTTCGTTCGGTTCGCCCATCGTCTGGCCGCATCAGCAGTGCCGGTGAGCATTTGGGTGGGCACGGGTTCCGAGGCATTGGGAGGTGCGGCCGAGCTGGTGTCGATCCTCCCGGACTCGTCGATGTCGCCTGGTTCGGAGATCGGCGAGATCGGCACCCAGGTGCTTCCCCAGGTGCCGTACGGCGACCTGCTCGACGGTGATCGTTACGTGATGCGTGACGCCACGGTGTCAGCCGAGCGGGCCAAAGCGCTCGGCGTGGTTTCGCGACGCACGCTGTCGGCCGGCGACCACCTGGTGGGTCTTCCTGGCGTCAAGACCAAGCAGGTGAAGGACGACAAGGGCCGCCCCAAGGTCGAGCCGGTGACGGTCGCGGTGGTCGGCAAGCTCGACCTGTGGCCACAGATGTTGCACACCGCAGCGAGCCCCTCGGTGGCGTATCTCATGTTCACCGTGGGCATCGGCCTGCTCATCTTCGAGTTCTTCACCGCAGGGATCGGCGTGGCCGGGGTGGTCGGAGCCGGCACGTTCGTGCTGGCGGGCTACGGATTCGGCGTGCTGCCGGTGCGCGAATGGGCTGTTGGCCTGTTGATGGCCGCTGGCCTGGCGTTCGCCATCGACGTCCAGGCGGGAGTCCCGCGCTTCTGGACGGCCGTCGGCTCGGGAATGTGGCTCGTCGGGTCGTTCTGGCTGTTCGACGGGATCTCGCGGCCCTGGCTGGCCCTGGTCG
>JBBQLA010000156.1:0-6211 GCA_038327485.1 Acidimicrobiales bacterium | reverse complement strand
CCCAGCCTCGACGGCGACGGGTTCATCAACGGGTCCGCCGGCAAGAACGCGTTCGTGGTGCTGGTCGAGATGGTGCAGGACTGCCTCGACGCCGGAGCGCAGGTGAGCACGGCCCATGGCCCGCCGGTTGCCAGCTACCTGGCCTTCCAGGTGTGGACCTGGATGCACGGCATGGTCGACCTGCGCATCACCCACCCTGGACTGCCATGGCCCGACGCCGATCGCATGCTCGACGACGTGACTGCGACCCTCGGGTTGGTGCCGCCGCCCGCGCGGCTGCTGTAGATCCGGGTACGAAGCGCTCGCCGATTTGGCGGGTCAGCCTTGGCCCACCTGCTCCAGGAACTGCACGACGGCGTCGTTGAACAGGTCGTTGCGATCGCCAGCCACCATGTGGCCGGCGCCGGCCACATTGGCCAACTGTGCATGAGGCACGAGCTGCAACAGCTCCTGTGCGCCCTGCTCGCTCAGCAGATCGCTCATGCGCCCCCGAACCAACAGCGTGGGGATGTCGAGCTTGCGGGCGGCGTCGGCCAGTCGACTTCCGTCGGTCAACGAGGAGCGGGTCTCGTCGGGCGAACCGAACTTGCCACTCACGAAGCGCGGATCCCAGTGCCACACCCAGCGGCCATCGGCCCGCTGGCGCAGGTTCTTCTTGAGTCCGTTGAGGTTGGTGGGCCGAGGGCGGTGTGGGTTGTAGGCGCCGATCACGTCGGCCACTTCCTCCAACGACGCGAAGCCGTCGAGGTTGTCGGTCATGAAGTTGCCGATTCGCTTCACGCCGTCCGCCTCGATGCGGGGGGCCACGTCGACCAACACGAGCGCGGTCGCGATGGGGCCAGTGCCATCGGTGATGGCGTCGCCGATGGCGGCCAGTGACGCGATGCCGCCGAGCGATGCGCCGACCAGCGCCGGCGGCTCGGCCATCGAGTGGGAGATGGCGGCGATGTCACGGGCGAACGCCTCGAGGCTGTAGTCGCCGTCGGGCGCCCAGCTGCTGTCGCCATGGCCGCGAAGGTCGATGGAGTAGGCCCGCCAGCGCGCACCCAAAGCCTGAAGCGTGGTGCCCCAGGCGTGGCGAGTCTGCCCACCGCCGTGGAACAGCAGCACGGGCGGCGCCGAAGGCTCGCCCTCCACATCCGCCACCAGGGTCAGCCCGTCAGCCCCGATGAGTTCGATCGTCTCCATCAGTTCTCCAGCTCAGTTGGTTCCGGCTCGTGCCGCTTCTCGACCGGGATCGACCAGCAGGCCGCGGCAACCGCCGCGCCCACGACGAAGCCCACCAGTACGTCGCCTGGATAGTGGACGCGAAGCCGCACCCGCGACCAACCGACGCCGGCGGCCAACACACCGAGCGGAATTGCCAGGATCGGCGCCTCGAGCGCGGCTCCCACGGCGAACCCGGCCGCTGAGGAGGCGTGGCCCGACGGGAACGATGTGGACGACGGAAGTGGCACGATTCGAGTCAGCCAAGCATCGGGCACCGGGAGCGGGCGGGGTCGGCGGAAGATCGGCTTGAACCCGATGTTGGCGACGACCGACGTGACGATGAGCGACAGCAGCCCACGACGAGCGGCGCGCTGGAGCGTTGGGCGTCCGGTGAGCTGCAGCGCTGCGGCAGTCGCCACCCACAGCGCGCCGTGATCGGCGAATCGGCTCAGCGGGAACATGATCGAGTCCAGGACCGGCGCCGGCGATTCGGTGGCGCGACGGAACCATCGTCGATCGATCGTTCCCCACCTCGCCTTCGCCCTCGCGCTGTTCTTCACCACGCCACCGTTCTGTCCGGCCAGAGTGACCAGATGTGGCCATTCTGGCCGGACAGAACGGAGATGCGGCACCGACATGATGAAGATGAGATGCGTACTGTGGTCCCATGAGCACCTGGACCGAACCGGTACTGGTGTACCTCGCGGCCACCCTCGCTGTGGCCCTGACGTTGATCGAGATCGTGCTCCCCACCTTCGGCATCGCCGGGTTCTCAGCCGTGGCGCTGTCGGTGCTCGCCGCATGGGGCCTCGGTGAGCGGGGACTGTCGTGGCTGCCGTTCGCCTTCATCGCGCTGGCACTGTGCTTTTGGGCGATCGACCTCCTGACCCCGATGAAGTGGTGGCGCTGGGTCGCCACGGCGGTCTTCGCGCTCGCCTCGGCCGGCTTCGCCTTCGACTCGGGCACCGCGGCGTCCTGGGTGGTGGCAGCGGTGGCCACGACCGGTCTCGCCGCGCTGATGTACCCGCTCGACACCGCCGTCGCTCGCTTGAACGGTCGTCCGCCGTCGTTGGGCCTCGACGCGTTGACGGGCCAGGTCGGGGTGGTCGAACGGTGGGATGCCGGTGCCGGAACCGTCATGCTGAGCGGATCACGATGGAGCGCGACGGGCCCACCGTTCGTGTCGGTCTCCCAACGCGTCGTCGTGACCGGCCATGATCGTCTGACGCTCACCGTCGAGCTGGACCACTACGACAACATGAAGGTGTGAATGTGAACCTGATCGCAGCCAGCAACGCGGACGTTCCGGTCGGGATCTTCATCGTCCTCGTGATCGTCTTCATCATCGTGGCCATCCTGGCCAAGTCGGTGAAAATCGTGCAGGAGTACGAGCGAGGCGTGATCTTCCGGCTCGGACGATGCGTGGGAGCCAAGGGTCCCGGCGTCTTTTTCGTGGTGCCGATCATCGACAAGATCGTGCGGATCAACCTGCAGATCATCGCCGCTCCGGTGGCCAGCCAGCAGGTCATCACCAAGGACAACGTGACGGTGACCGTCGACGCGGTGGCGTACTTCCAGGTCGTCGACGCGGCGTCGTCGGTGGTGAAGATCCGTGACTGGTACTCGGCGGCACAGCTCGTGGCGCAGACGTCGTTGCGAGCCATCGTCGGCAAGCACGAGCTGGATCAGCTGTTGTCGGAGCGTGATCGCATCGATGCCGAGCTCCAGATCGCCCTCGATTCGCAGACCGAGGAGTGGGGCATCAAGGTGCACCGCGTCGAAATCCGCGACGTTGGTCTTCCCGAGCAGATGCAGCGAGCGATGGCCCGCCAAGCCGAGGCCGAGCGTGAGCGGCGAGCGAAGATCATCGCAGCGCAGGGTGAGCTCGAGGCGTCGCAGAAGTTGGGCGAAGCCGCCAACGTGATCGCCGCGGCACCGGGTGCCCTGCAGCTCCGTCAGTTGCAGACGATGAGCGAGATCGCCACGGAGAACAACTCCACGATCATCTTCCCGATCCCCGTCGAGCTGCTCGACGCATTCCGCGGTCTGGCTGCATCCAACGGGGCGGCTCCGACGCCTCCGCCGGCGCGTGCGCCGATGCCGGTCGCGCTTCCCATCGAGATCACTCCGACCCCCGAGGTCACGCCGACGCCGGACATCCCGCCAGCGCCGGCGGTTCCGCCGCTGCCGCCGACTATTCCACCTGTGATCTGAGGGCGGCCAGCCACGATTCGGCGATGTCGCCGGCGTCGTTGGCCAGCGCTCGCGATGCCGTGGCCGCTTCGCCCGCTGCGGGGTAGGACCCGAGGAACTTCACGTCGCTCTGTTTGGCCTTGAGCGCGCGGAGCGCATCGGCGACGAGGTCATCGGAGATGTGGCCGTCCGCATCGATGACGAAGCAGTAGTCGCCGAGCTTCGACTTGGTCGGCCGGGACAGCAGCAGCGACAGGTTGATCTGTCGGGCGGCGAACTCCTGGAGGATGCCGAGCAGCGAGCCGGGCTCGTCGGCGCGTTGGTAGACCACGATCGACGTCTTGTCGTGACCGGTCGCGGCGGGCACTCCGGACCGAGCGACCACGGCGAAGCGGGTCTGATTCTCGGGGTGATCCTCGATGTCGACGGCCAACGCGTCGAGGGCGAACACCTCCGCAGCGCGACTGTTGGCGATGGCGGCCAGGTCGCCGGTGCTCGACTGTGACACCTGTTCGGCCGCGGCGGCGGTCGACGACGCGGCGATGAGTTCGACATGTGGCAGGTGAGCTCGCAGCCATTGGTGGCACTGCGCCCACGCCACCGGAATCGTCACGATTCGCTCGATGGCGTCGAGTGTGACCCCGGGTGGCGCCAGCAGGTTCATGGTCACCCCCAAGAGCAGCTCACGCACGATGTGGAGGTCGACGTCGAAGGCCAGCGTGTCGACGGCCACGTTGACAGTGCCCTCGATGGCGTTCTCGATCGCCACGACGCCGTAGTCGACCCGACCCTCGTTGACCGCGAACAACACGTCAGCCATCGTCGCGAGGGGCACGTGCTCTCCTGCCGCCAGGTCGGGTTGGGTGAGCATCACCTGCTCGGTGAAGGTGCCGGCCGGACCCAGGTACGCGACTCGGGGGCGGGACTTCGTTGTGGTGGTCACGGCGCAACGCTACCGGCCGCCACTTCGGGACCTGCGATGGCTTTCGTCGGTACGATCTCCCCATGTCGAAGCTCGCTCCCGTGTGGTTCAAAGTGACCGATCTCGAGGTGGAGCGGGGGGAAGGGTGCTGGGTCATCACGACCGGTGGCGAGCGGTACCTCGACCTCACCGCCGGCATCGCTGTGGTGTCGACCGGGCACTGCCATCCGGCGGTCGTGGCGGCCATCCAGGATCAGGCCACCCGCTTCATCCACGCCCAGGTCAACTGCTACACCCACACGTTGCTGGAACAGTTGGCCGGCCGGCTCGATGCGGTGACCCCCGACGGGATCGACACCTTCTTCTTCGCCAACTCGGGCGCCGAAGCCACCGAAGGCGCGGTGAAGCTGGCCAAGCAGGCCACCGGACGACAGAACGTCATCGTGTTCCAGGGCTCGTTCCACGGCCGTACCCATCTGGCGATGGCCATGACCACCTCGAAAACCTCCTACCGGGCCAACCACGCGCCACTCCCCGCCGGGGTGTTCGTGTCATCGTTCCCGGTGTCGCTCGGCGACGATCAGGCCACCGAGGACGCGGCGGTCGACGCCGCGCTCGATCAGTTGTCGCTGCTGCTCGCCAGCCAGACGGCGCCCTCAGAGACCGCCGCGATCATCATCGAGCCGGTGCTCGGCGAGGGTGGCTACTACCCCGCACCGCGACGCTTCCTCATGGGCATCGCCGCGCTGTGTCGTCAGCACGGGATCATGTTCATCGCGGACGAGGTGCAGTCGGGCTTCGCTCGGACCGGCACGATGTTCGCCATCGAGGCAGCCGGCGTGCGGCCCGACATCCTGGTGATGGCCAAGGGCATCGGATCGGGCTTCCCCATCTCAGCGATCGGCGCGTCGTCGGAGCTCATGGCGAAGTGGCCGACTGGAAGCCATGGCGGCACGTATGGCGGCAACCCGATCGGCTGCGCGGCGGCGATCGCCACCATCGGTGTGCTCACTGCGGAGGGCTTCCTCGACAACGTGAACGCCCGCGGGGATCAGCTGCGTGACGGTCTGCGGCAGTTGGCCGGCGCCCACCCGGTGATCGCGGACATGCGCGGCCCCGGCCTGATGGTGGCCATCGAGTTCCGCGATCCCGAGACCGGCGCCCCCGACCCAGCCCGCTGCGCCGCGGTGATCGCCCACGCTCGCGACGAGGCCAAGGTGCTGCTGATGAACGCCGGCACCTGGGGCAACATCGTGCGCTTCATGCCGCCACTCATCATCAACGAAACCGAGATGGCGATGGTTGTCGACGCCATCGCCGCCGCGCTGGCCGCCACCGCCTGAGCTCTTGCCAGCTGGCCGTTCCGGGGCTGTTTCGAACGCTCTCGGGGAGTGAAACAGCCCGAGAACCGGCGGGTCAGGTGTCGGAGGTGGCGGGGCGGCTCGAGGCTCGGCGCCAGAAGGCCCGGTAGCTCGGGTACGAGAGCTCGGAGGTGACCCAACCGGCGGCTTCGAGCTCGCGGTGCAGGGCCGGCAGGCGTGAGAACGGCACGCCGATGTCGACATGATGGGCCAGGTGCCAACCGGTGTTGAACGGCACCATCCAGAAGCGGGCCAGCGGTGTCTGGCGGATGTGATGGGTAGTGAGGCGCCGGTCCTCGGACTGCTCCATTCCGCCGTGCTCGGCCACTGCCCGCAGGCGGTTGATGACCCGCCACATGGTCATCCACGGCGCCAGCCAGAGCAGCGGCCACGCCAGCGGGTAGCCGGCGAAGGTGAAACCCGCCATGAGCAGGATCTGCCAGGCGGCGATTCGGATGGCGATCCCGCGTGAGGTCTTCGACCTGAAGGCTCGCAGCAGGCTCTTGAGGTTCTTCCACCCGGAGTT
>JBBQLA010000155.1:0-6223 GCA_038327485.1 Acidimicrobiales bacterium | reverse complement strand
AGAGCTCGTTCGACGCCTTCGCAGTCGAGTGACCGGAGTACGTCCGCATGAGCCAGGGGCGATCTCGACCTTCCATCCGCTCATTCTCCGGCGTCGGCGGTCGATCTGTCACGTTGGCGACAGGGGCCAGGGGTGGAGCGGAGGCCACGGCGCCAGCACCTGGAAAGCGCTGGTGGCGATGCTATTTGGAGGGAGATGTAGTGTCCCCCGCTCCCAATCCCTGTATTCCCAGCGGGGGCGAATCCGCTGATGTATTGAGTATCGTCCTCAGCGTCCAGAACTTGAGGAAGAATCTCTCATCGTTCGATGGTTTGCACAGATACTTACCCATCTGCGATCTCTCAGAGAGATGATGCAGGTCATCTCGGGTAAGATCGGGGGGTGATCGCCGTGATGACCGCTCAGGAGTCAGCGCCGTTCCTCGGCAAGGACCTGTTGCCGTGGCTGCTTCTCGCATTCGGTGCTGCCATGGTGGTCGGCAATCTCGCCGCCATCCTGAAGCCTCCGGCGCCGAAGTCTGGCGA
This sequence comes from Acidimicrobiales bacterium, assembly GCA_038327485.1. Taxonomy (GTDB): domain Bacteria; phylum Actinomycetota; class Acidimicrobiia; order Acidimicrobiales; family Microtrichaceae; genus JBBQLA01. The sequence continues at coordinate 5,699 of JBBQLA010000155.1, read as the reverse complement.
CCTTCCGATGCCGCCGGACCCATCTCGGGGTCGGCCGATGGCGCTCATCGTGATCGGGGCCGTCGCAGCGATCTGGGCACTCGCTAGTCTCCTGCGGGGTTGACCGGGGGGCAGAAATGACGACAGCTGTGCATGCCGAGACCCCATTGCTTCAGGTCATCGGCCTCACCGTCACCCACGGCGGAGTGCACGCCGTCGACTCGGTAGAGCTCGTCGCCCACGGCGGGGAGCTCGTCGGTCTCATCGGTCCGAATGGCGCCGGGAAGACGACGACGATCGACGCCATTGGTGGGTTCACGCCTCACCACGGCCGAGTTCGCGTGGCGGGCGTCGACGTGTCGGGCGATCCGCCGCACCGCCGTGCCCGGGCCGGGATCGCCCGCACGTGGCAGTCGGTCGAATTGTTCGACGACCTCACCGTGCGACAGAACTGCGAGGTCGCCGCTACACCTGCCGCCAGTCGAGCGATTCTTCTGGATGCCATCCGACCTCGGCGGCGGTCGGGTGGCGCGTCCGAGATCGGTGTCCGCGTCGAGCAGGCGTTGGAGGACCTCGGGCTCACCGACGAAGCCGATCGTCGTCCGGGCGAGCTCTCGATGGGTCGACGAAAGCTCGTCGGAGTGGCTCGTGCCCTCGTGGCGGCACCGCGCGTGTTGCTACTCGACGAACCTGCGGCCGGTCTCGATTCGGCCGAGAGCGCCGAACTCGGTCGTGAGCTGCGAACCGTGGTCGATCGCGAACAACTCGCTGCGGTCTTGATCGACCACGACACCGAGCTGGTCTTCGAGGTCTGCGACCGGGTGTACGTGCTCGACCACGGAGTGGTCATCGCCTCGGGCCCACCAGAGCAGGTGCGAGTTCACCCGGCCGTGGTCGAGGCCTACCTCGGGACGAGCCTCGAATCGTGACCTTCCTGTTCGAACTGGGCGGGCTCACTGCCGGCTACGACGAGCGTGCCGTGGTCAGTGGTATCGATCTCCACGTCGACGCCGGTGAGCTGGTGTGTCTGCTCGGACCGAACGGAGCCGGAAAGACGACCACGTTGCTCGCGGCGGTCGGGGTGATCCGTCCCCTGAGTGGAACCGTCTCACTGGAGGGCCGCGCCCTGCTGGGTGGACCGAGTCGGATCACCCGCGAAGGCCTGTCGCTCGTTCCCGAGGATCGGAGCTTGTTCCCATCGCTGACAGTTGCCGAGCATCTGCGGCTCGGCCAACGCAACCGACACCGCGGCCGCCGGGATCGGTCTGACGTGACCGACCGCGACGTCTTCGGTTGGTTCCCGGCCCTCGCCCGGATCAATTCGCGCCGGGTCGGGCTCCTGTCCGGGGGCGAGCAGCAGATGGTGGCCGTGGCGCGGGCGCTCATGGGCCGACCCAAGGTGCTGATGATCGACGAGCTCAGTCTCGGACTCGCACCCATGGTGGTGGAGTCGCTCCTTCACACGTTGCGAACGATCGCGCAGGACACGGGTTGCGGCGTGTTGCTGGTCGAGCAGCACGTGCAGCTGGCGTTGGCGGCGTCGGACCGCGCCTATGTCATGAACCGAGGACGCATCGTGCTCGACGGGTCGGCCATCGACATCGCCGCGGACCCCGGTCGGCTGCACGCCAGCTATCTGGGAGCGACCGATGTCGAAGCCTCGGTTCAGGGCACGTAGCGACCGAGCAGCGTCAGCACGGTCAGTCCGCCCAGCGCTGCTGACGACACCGACGTGACGATCCACATGGCTCGTTCGGACCGGGTGATCTGCGCCAATGCGATCACGAACGGAAACGCCACCAGTCCGTAGCGGCCGATCGAGTCGATGTTGTGGGCGCTCATCGCGACGACCCACGTGACCGCGGCGTAGACGGTCCACGCCGGTGGCTGGCGTCGGATCATCACCACGATCAGCGCCAAGAACCCCGTGGCGAACGCCAGGTTCGGCACGCCGACGAGAGTGTGGCGGAGGTCTGCGAACGCGTCCCACAGTCGGGTGAACGGGTCTTGGAAGCCGTGGCGCAGCCCCCGTTGCAGGGTCACCGGCTCCAACCAGTCGCCGTAGGTGCCGCCGACGTAGAACAGGTAGGCGAGGGCGCCGAGCCCTGGCGAGGCAATGGTCGCCAGCCGCAACGCGCGTTCGGGCGGCAGCGTTCGCGACCAGTGACGCGGCACCTCGACGGCCAGAGGGATGACGAGGAGCACGGCCAATGGTCGACACAACCCGGCAAGCACGCCCAGCACGATGGCGACGACCCACGCTCGCCGGCGAACCGCCAACATCAGGGCCAGAGTGAGCAGCAGCATCATCGACTCGCTGTATGCGAACACGAACGACCCGGCGGCGGGGAAGAGAGCCAGCAGCCAGATGCTGCGCTTGGCGAGCGACTCGTCGTCGAACTCCTCGACCACGAGTCGCCCGATGAGAAGGAGGCAACCGAACGCACACAGGTTGGCCACGGCGACCAGCATCAGTCCGTTGCGACCTCCGATCGGCCAGGCCAGCCAGCGCGAGATCACGTGGTAGAGCGGGAAGAACCTCAACCCCGATCGCGGCATTCCGCTGTAGCCGTGAGATGCGAGGCCGAGGTACCAGCTGGCGTCGTAGGTCAGCAGACGCTCGTGCAGATGCACCAGGTTCGCGCCAGGCCGCAGATTCGGTCTGATGCCTTCGGCCGCGGCGAACCCGATGGTGACGATCAGTCGTGCGCTCAGCCACGCGGCGATGGATTCACCCCACATCAACTTCGACGAGCGCATCGAGATCGACACTCGTCGTGTGCGGGTCGGCATCACGGCGGTGAGCCCCGGTACTCCATCAAGCTGGCGTTCTCGTAGTACGCCTCGGTGTCGTTGGACAGGAGTTGGCGGCCGGGTCGGCTCTGGCCGAGGCGCGCCAGTACCCCTTCACACTTGCCTTCGAGGGTCAGGTAGGAGGTGTTGAACACGACGAAGATGGTGCGGCTGCCGGCCCGCTCGAGCACCCGATCGGCGAAAGCCACCGGATCGGCGCGCTGGTTCCGAGCCTCATAGTCGACCCAGTCGACGAACTTCGGTGACTGCAGGTTCGGGTAGGCGACCACGTCGGCATCGGGCAGGACCCGCGCCGTGGCGGGGCCGAGTTGATCGGGGCACACCACGACGACCGGATCGACGGTGTGGGAACGCTTGATGATGTCTGCGACCTGGCCCACCTGTGTCCGGTCCTGACGGAACGTGAACGCCAGCCCCGCGATGCTCAAGAGGCAGAACAGGCACAACACGATCGTGCGGAGGCGGCCTATCACGAACCGCTCGAGACCAAGCGCCACGAGCAGCACCACGAAAGGGAAGTACACGCTGGCGTAGCGCGACGCGAAGCCAGCCTTGAGGGCGAGGGTGGCCAGGCTGGCGATGATGAGGGTGGCGCCGACGATGGCTCCGATCCCGCGGGCATCACTTCGTCCCCGGAAGTCGAGCTCGATTCCCCAGGTGGATACGCCGCGTCCGAACAGGCCGATCACGAGGATGATCAGGCTGAACATGGCCAGCACCTGGGGCTCGGAGTACGGCCCGCCGCTGAAGTCGAAGATCGAGGTGACCAGGATGCCGGCCGGTCGAGCCGTCTTCGCCCACGGAGTCCCGGTGTGGGCCGATTGGTAGAGCATCGACGGGAGCCACGGGAGGAAGCTGAGTGCACCGACGCCCATGGCACCGGCCACCATCAGCGCCGCTCGGTCGAGCGTTCCGGCGCGCTTGGACTGCACGACGCGGACCACGACGAGCAACCCCACCGCAGCGAGCAGCCACATGGACCAGTAATGAGTCCACAACAGCGCCGAGGTGATGACGGCGGTGCCGAGCAGCGACCACGCCGTCGGCTTTCGCAACGCCGCGCCGCCGACCAGGTGACCGGCGAGGACCAGCACGACGATCAGCGAGTACATGCGGGTCTCGCTGCCGTAGCGCAGGAAGAACGGCGACACGGCCAGCACCCAGGTGAACATCACGGCCAGGCGACGCCCCGACAGTCGGAGGCCGATCAGCGCGGCCAAGGGCAGCGCCAGCAGGGAGATGCTCGCCGACAGTGCCCGGACGGCCAGGTCGCCGTCGCCGAGGAGCGCGATCCAGCCGTGCAGGAGCAGGTAGTAGAGCGGTGGATGGCCGTCGTGTCGGAGCGCCTCGCCGATCTGTGACAGCGGGAGCTTGGCGATGTTGACGCTCAGCGCCTCGTCCAGCCACAGCGGAGTGGTGATGAAGAATCGGGCGCTGATCGCGGCCACGGCCATGAGCAGCATCAACGCCATGACCGGCCTGGGGGCGATGGTCCGGACGTCATCGGTCGGTTCGGCCACGACCGGCGACGCTAGCAGCGGTGTCTCAGGGCTCAATGAGTCAGAGTGCACCGAGCCGGGGTGGAATTGAGACGGTCTCAGGCGAGCGCGGCGAAGACGGCCTTGAGGTACCCGCCTTCGGGGAAACCGACGGGGTGGTCGACGGCGTGACCGTACTGGGCCGAGGACTCGATGGATCGGCCGGCGCTGCGCACGCCGGATCGGACCGTGGCCACGAAGTCCTCGGGCGTGACCCGACTCGAGCAGGACGACAACACCAGGGTGCCGTTGCGTTCGACGAGCGAAGCGGCGAGCTCGGCCAACCGAGCGTAGGAATCGAGGGCCCGGGGCACCTGGATCTGCTTCGACGCGAACGACGGTGGGTCCACCACCACCACATCGAAGGTGCGTCGATCGGCGGCCATGGTCGCCATCACCTCGAAGGCGTCTCCCGTGGTCACGAAGTGGCGACAGTCCGCCACGGCCTTCAGCTTGGCGTTGAGTTCCATGTTGGCCTTGGAGGCGTCGATCGATGCCTGATTGAGATCGACGCCGTGCACCACGTCCGCCCCGCCTGCCGCAGCGTGCACCGAGAACCCGCCGGTCGAGGAGAACACGTCGAGCACGCGACGACCGCGGGTGATCTCGCGGACCCGAGCTCGATTGTCGCGTTGGTCGAGGAACGCGCCGGTCTTCTGTCCCACGATCACGTCGGCGCCGAACCGCAGGTTGTTCTCCCGATAGAGCACCGGGCGGGCGGGCATCGGTCCGACCAGCACTGCGCCGTCGATGAGCTCTGGGCTGGGTGAGGACACATTGCGGGCGAGCCGCAGCACGATCGAGGACGGTGCGAGCAATTCGGTGATGGCCGCGACCATGGCATCGAGGTGGGCGAACCACGCCGCGGAGTACAGCTTCACGACCAACACGTCGCCGTAGCGGTCGAGCACGAAGCCGGGAAGCTGGTCGTTCTCTCCGTGGATCACCCGGTAGGCGGTGGTGGCCGTCGAATCGATCAGCGAACGTCGACGCGCCAGGGCGTCGCTGACCCGTCCCCGCCAGAATGTCTCGTCGATGGTGACGGGCGAGCCGTGATGCAGCACCTTGATGCGGATGGGGGAGTCAGGGTCGTACAGGCCGATGGCCATGAACTTGCGGTGGTCGTCGAAGATCACGGCGAGGTCACCTGATTGGCCGTCATTGATGGAGAGGATCGACGCGTCATAGACCCACGGGTGTCCGCCGCGAATCTGTCGTGATGCGTCCTTGGTGACGCGGGCGGCCAGGTTTGCCATGGAACGACCTTACGGTGTCGCACGCAACGGGCAGACTGACTCCCATGACTGACCCTTCTGCACCCCATTCTGTCCGAGCCGCCGCCGAAGCGGTCGACGAGGTTCGTCCGCT
>JBBQLA010000154.1:0-6256 GCA_038327485.1 Acidimicrobiales bacterium | reverse complement strand
ATACATGCCGTGCGCCTTGGCCTCCGCCACCGCCGCCTTCACCTTCGCCACAGAGGTCGTGTCGAAGGCGCCCCTGGTCGGCTCGAGGAACGACCACGACACGATGAGACGCACCGAGTCGAGACCGATCGACGCCATCTCGTCCCAGTCGGTGCTCGCCAGCGGCACCACTGGCGGGAGCTTGGGGTCGGCCTGGTAGTAATCGCCGAGCGAGTTGACGTTGACGCCACGCAGTAGCACCTGCGAACCGGACTCGTCGACCACCCGGGCGAACTCGCCACGTTCGACGTGCAGCTTCGACAGCGCCGGCGCGGCCGATGCCATCGTCGTCGTGGTGCCAGCCGTGGTTGTGGACTTCGCCGCCGAACTGATGTGGTCCGACGAACACCCTGCGCCCACCAAGCCGATCGCCAACGCAACGCAGACCGTGGCCAACCGACTCGATGTTCTCTTCATGGCTGCCGACACTATGGGCGACCGCTTCAGCCGGCGGCGACCACGAAGCTGGCGACCGTGGTGGCGCTCCCGCCGATGTTGAGCGTTGCCACACGCCTCGCACCCTCGACCTGGCAGTCGCCAGCCGTTCCCGTCACCTGGCGAGCTGCGTCCCACAACATGCGCACCCCGGTCGCACCAACAGGATGCCCGCCGGCGGTGAGTCCACCTCCGGGGTTGATCGGCGTGGAGCCACCCAACTCGACGATCCCCTCTTCGATCGCCTGCCAGGATTGCCCTGGCTCGGTCAGGCCGAAGTGATCGATGGCGGCGTACTCACTGATGGTGAAGCAGTCGTGCGTCTCGATGGCGTCGATCTGCTCGACACCACTGACACCGGCACGGGCGAAGGCATCGCCGATCGTGGCTCGCACGTGGGGCAACACGTAGGTGTCGTCGCGGTGGTCGTCGATCTTGCCGGCCATGGTCATGCGGGCGGTGCGGTGACCCCAGCCGTCGATGCGCGCCACTTGGTCGAGCGCTCGACCATGGGCTTCGGCCCAACTGATCGCCGCGCCCTCGGTCGCCAGGACCACCGCCGCGCTGCCGTCGGTGACCTGGGAACAGTCGAAGCGGCGCAACCGTCCGGCCACGATCGGGTTGAGCTCGTCGTCGGGTTCGAACGATGCATCGGCGACGTTCCAGCCGCGCGCCTGCGCGTTGGGGTTTCGGGTCGCGTTGTCGAAGGCCTTTCGCGCGAGGCCGGCCAGGTGCACGTGGTCGAGACCGTAACGGCGGTCGTATTCGTCGGCCAACAGGCTGAACAGGTGGGGCCACGGGTACTCGACCCCATCGAGTTCTGATGGCACCAACGCGGCTGCTCCCAGCGCCTGTTGCGCAGCGAACCCTCCGTCGGCACGCATCAGCTCGACACCGACCACCAACGCCATGTCGGCCCGCCCTGCGTCGAGATCCGATGTGGCCGCCAGGATCGCCATCGATCCCGAGGCACAGGCGGCTTCGTGGCGAGACACCGGGGTGCCAGCGAGTTCGGGCAACGCATCGCACAGCAACCCGCCGAGATGACCCTGACCCGAGTACACCTCGCCCAAGAAGTTGCCGACGTGAGCTGTGCCGATCGTCGATACGTCGATACCGGCGGCCGCCACCGCGCCTTCACCCGCCTCGCGGAGCAGATCCACGAGCGTGTGACCATCGCGAGTCACGTTGCGGGCGAAGTCGGACTGGTAGCCACCCAGGATGTAGGTGGGCCGGGGGCTCGACACGACCTCAGGCCTCCTGCTGGTGAGCCAGCTCGGCGGCCGAGATCCACCACGTGTGATACCCGGTGGGGACACGGGTGGGGACCGAGAGTCGGCAGACCGGTTCGTCGTCGAGGCGCTGGGCGTCGAGCACGTACACCTCGGAGCGTCCCGTCTCCTCCTCGACCACGAACGTGACTAGGTAGCCGTCGTTCTCGGCGCTCGAACCGGTGCGAGGACAGAACACCGTCTCGCCGCCGTACCAACCGACGGGGTACACATGAGGCGTGGTCGCGCCGGTCAGCAGGTCGTGGCCGACGACCGCGTCGAAGGCCAGCGTGTCGACCGGGGCGAGACGCTGGTGGTACGAGTAGCGAGACGACTGCCCGCTGCGACGGTTGTCCATGCGAGGAAACTCGGCAGGGACGTCCCACAGCTGTTCGTGGACGAGCGACCCGGTGCGCAGGTCGAAGGTCCAGTGCGTGAGATACGCCTCGAGCCGCAGCATGCCGAGCGTGGGAGCAGACACCGTGGAGGTGTTGTGCGGATCGGCAGCGAGCGGGTCCACGGCACGGCATCCGATCAGGTGGACCAGGTCATCGCCCTCTTGCCATGCGTTGACCGTGTGGTACATGAAACACGGGTCGGTCTCGAACCAGCGGACTGCCGTGGACTCCCCCCGACGAGGTGCCAGTCCGAACCGGGTCGGCGTGTCGCGACGGAACTGCAGCTTGGTCGAACCCTGCCCGAGGGCAGCGGGATCCCAGGAGAACGAGAAGTCGAACAGGATCATGTAGTCGTCGGTGAAGGCGACATCGTGCTGCATGCGCGGGCCGGCCAACTCGACCGGCTCGGACCGCACGACCAGACCCTCCGGTGACACGACCCCCACGGTGAGGAACGGCGGCACCGGATCGAAGTCGATGAACAGCAGCTCGCCGGTGACCGGATCGACCTTCGGGTGCGCTGAGATGTGGGTCGTGAGGGTGCCACCGAAGTTCTGCGTGCCCCGGGTCTCGAGCTCGGGCAGCCCCACTCGGTAGGCGTCGCCGCCCAGCCACCACAGCGCCAACAGCTCACCGTTGAACCACACCAGATCAGTGTTGGCGGTGTCCTTGAACACCTCGGGGAAGCGGGAGAAGTCCGGGCGCTCCATGATGCCGGTCCACAGCGCCTGGCCGGCCTCGCCCTCGGTCACGAAGCCGTTGGTCTCGACCCAGCGGTTGCGGTAGGTCGCTCGACCGTCGCCGAACTCGACAGCGTGGATCATGCCGTCACCATCGAACCAGTGGTACTGGCCGGGCGGATCGAAGCGGGGGTTGCTGCCGTTGCGGGCGAACACTCCCTCGAGGTCGGTCGGCAGCGAACCGGCCACCACCGTCAGGTCCAGCACGTGCTCGGTATCGGTCGGCGCGTAGTTGCCTTCGAGGTACCTCGAGTTGAGGGAACTGGACTTGATGCCGGGCTCGACGAGCGTCATCGCGGTGGACCTCCAACAGTCATCACTGTCAACTATGATGACACTGTGTCACCAGTCACCATTGTAGATGAATCGTCGACCGAGAGCATCGCGGGTGAGATGGCAGCAGGCGAGCCGGCCGCGAGCGAGATCGCCGCCGGTGAGACCGTGGCCGAGCGGTTTGCCTACTTCCTCGAAGTGACCCGCCTCGATCGAGAGTCGTTCGTCGCCGCGGTCGATGATGCCATCGGCGCCCGCAGTCTGTACTCGGTCCTCAGCGGACAGCGTCGGCCGTCACGGGCACTCGCAGTCCTCATCGAACGGACGTGGGGGTTCCGGGCCGACTTCCTGCTCGACGGCACCGGCCCCATGTGGGCCACCACCACACGAGCCGACACGTCCCCCGACGGACTGAGCGCGTCGGAACGCGAGGTGATCGACTTCATGCGCGGGTCGATCGAGAACGCCAAGACCATTCGGATCGAACTGGAGAAGGCTCGGCTGTGGCGACACATCTTCGAGCGGACATTGGTGCTGCTCGATGGACTGGAACGCCGGCGCGACGACCGTGGCGACGACGACCGTGGCGATGACGACGCCACCGCCCTCATCGGCCTCGTACTCGACGACAGCCATCGATCGGCGCGCATCTTCGAGCGCTATGTGATGGCGATGCACCGACGACGGACCATGCGGCTCACCGTGCTGTTCCTCGACCGCTACCTCGACCCAGCAGGCCTCAAGGTCGGACGCACTGCCCGTCGTGCCGTCACCGACGCCCGACGCGAGGTCTCTGCGGCGGTTCGTGACACCGACACCGAGATCGCCGTGCTGCGCGAGCGACTCGACGCCATCGCCACCATGGCCGGCCCCGAGGATCTCGTCGGCACCGACCGCGACGCCGCAGTCATCTCACTGGTGGCCTTGGTGTCCGCATCGCTGTGAAGATGACGGCGTGAACCCGGCCCAGCAGGAGATCGTCGACCGGCTCCGCAAGAACGAGGAGACGGCAGCAATCTTCGGGCCGGAGCTCCGCGTCGGACTTCGAGCCGAACTGGGCGACGGCCTGGCGCCGATCGCCCAGCGGCTGACCGAGCCACTGTGGCTCAACAAGCACGTGATCGCGCAAGCGTTGGGGTGCGAACGTCGGCTGATGGGCGAGCGGGACGAGAAGTTCGCATGGTCGGTCCCCATCGCACGAGGGTCCGTCGCACACAAGGCCATCGAGCTGTCGGTGCACCGGCTCGATCGGCTCACCGCCATGGAGCTCGTCGACGAAGCAATCGCCTCGTTGATCACCAACGAGGTCGGCCTCGGCGATTGGCTGGCGACCTGCGGCGATACCACTCGGGCCGAGATCCGTTCCGAAGCCGTGGCACGAGTCTCCGCGTTCGAGGAGCTGTGGCCGCAGCTCAGCCCTCGGTGGTGGCCGGTGCTCGAGTCGCGGATGTCCGCCGAGTTCTGCGACAGCAAGATCATCCTGCGGGGCAAGACCGACCTGACGTTGGGGCGAGCCAGCGGTGAACGAGCCGGCAAGGTGATCGTCGACATGAAGACCGGGCGATTCTCGCCCGACCACATCGCCGATCTGCGCTTCTACGCATTGGTCGAGACGCTGCGGGTCGGCACTCCCCCACGGCTGTTGGCGTCGAGCTACCTCGACTCGGGCGAGCTGCACGTCGAGACGGTGACCGAGGACCTGTTGTGGGGCCAGGTGAAGCGGGTGATCGACGCAGCAGGTCGTTACGCCACCCTGCTGGCGGAAGAACGCGACCCCAACGTGCATCCCGGGCCGGCGTGCCGGTGGTGTCGGGTCTCGAGCGACTGCACCGAGGGCCAGACGTACCTCGCTGAGCTCGACGACGACTGAGTGGTCAGGCGCAGGCCACGCCGTTGTGGTCGCGATCGAGCTTGGGGTTCCAGCCGGCATCGCCGGTCCGCAACGGTGCGGCGCCGGCGGCGCGGGCGGCATCGCAGCTGGCGAACGGGCCGCCCGGCGACCGGGTTTGGGTCTGGGGCTGGGTCTGGGTCTGGGTCTGGGTGGAGTGAACGGGGGTCGTCGGCGTCTCTGACGTGGAGCGCTGCCACAACCACATCCCACCGGCAACGACGACCACCAGGGCGATGCTGATCAGCTTCGATTTCCCGGTCCCGAACCGATAGCTCAGCCCGTTGCCGAGGCGCACGCTGCCCCGGCCACGCGTGTTGACCGTGACCGGACCGGCCTTGGTCGACGCGCTGACGCCGGACTTCGACAGGTTGATGCGGAAAGGTCCGAACCCTTTGGACTTGCGGAACGAGAATCCCATCGGCGCCCATCATAGAATCAGCCGGTGCCACCTCGTCCGAAGCAGGAACGCCCGAGAGCTCCGGCCAAACGCACCGCCACCCGCCCCCGCCCGACTGCGTCGCGAGACCTCCCGACGACCAGCACCGCGCTGGTGCACCTTCCGGTCGAGGACACGCCCGAGCCGGCGGAGGTTCGTGCCGACGTCCGCTTGTCCGACGTCGACGAGTGGGGCCGCAGCGAATCCATGCGAGCGATGGCCCGCAAGCTGTATGACCCCATCTACCGGCGCTGGTTCCGTGTCGAGTGGGAAGGCCTCGAGAAGATCCCCGAGCACGGGGGCGCGTTGCTGGTCGCCAACCATGCCGGCGCCATCCCCTCGGATGCGCCCGTCATCATGCACGGCATCGAGTCGGAGCTGGGCCGGCCGATCTATGGCCTGGCCGACTACTTCTTCCGCCGGGTTCCTGTAGTGGGGACCATGTGGAGTCGGCTGGGCGGACTGCCCGCGCATCCCGAGAATGCCGAGCGACTGTTGCGTGAGCAACAGCAGCTGGTCCTGGTGTTTCCCGAGGGCACCAAGGGTCCGTCGAAGCTGTACTCCGAGCGATACCAGCTGCGCCGGTTCGGTCGTGGCGGATTCGTCGAGATCGCCATGCGAGCCGGCGTGCCGGTGATTCCCATCGCGGTGGTCGGCGCCGAGGAGTCCATGCCGATCATGGCGCGCCTGCCCACCGCGGCCAAGGCGCTGGGCATTCCGTACCTGCCCATCACGGCCAACATGTTGGCCTTCGGGCCGCTCGGAGCCCTCAC
>JBBQLA010000153.1:0-6261 GCA_038327485.1 Acidimicrobiales bacterium | reverse complement strand
CGGTCGTTCGGCGGGCACCGATACGATCGCCGCCCGTGGCACGCGTCCTGGTTTCCGAAGCAATCGCCGATCGTGGTCTGGATCAGCTGCGCGCAGCTGGTCACGAGGTGGACGTCCGCCTCGATCTGACCCCTGAGACTCTGCTGGAGGCGGTGGTCGGCGCTCACGCTCTCATCATCCGGTCCGCCACCAAGGTCACCCGTGAGGTGTTGGCGGCAGGAACCGACCTGATCGTGGTCGGCCGGGCCGGCATCGGCCTCGACAACGTGGACACCACCGCTGCGACCGATCTCGGTGTGATGGTGGTCAACGCGCCGCAATCGAACACGCTCTCGGCCGCCGAGCACACCATGGCACTCATGCTGGCGCAGGCTCGCAACGTTCCGCAGGCCCACTCTGCGCTCAAGGCCGGCCGGTGGGAACGCTCGAAGTGGAACGGTGTCGAGCTGTCGGACAAGACGTTGGGCATCATCGGTCTGGGTCGTATCGGTCGCCTGGTAGCCCAGCGCAGCCTGGCGTTCGGCATGAAGATCGTCGCCTACGACCCCTTCGTGTCGGAGGAGGCCGCTCGACGTATGTCGGTCGAGCTCCTGTCGCTCGACGACTTGGTGGCCCGCGCCGACTTCGTGACATTGCATCTGGCCAAGACGCCCGAGACCATCGGCTTGATCGGCACCGAGCTGCTGGCCAAGGCCAAGCCGGGCATCCGCATCATCAACGTTGCTCGCGGTGGCATCGTCGACGAGCAAGCCCTTGCCGACGCGATTCGTTCGGGTCATGTCGCCGGCGCAGCGATCGATGTCTTCGTCGAGGAACCGTGTCTCGACTCGCCACTGTTCGAACTCGACGAGGTCGTGGTCACGCCACACCTCGGCGCCTCCACCGTCGAAGCGCAGGACAAGGCGGGCGACACCATCGCCGAGATGGTCCAGCTGGCCCTCGCCGGTGACTTCGTGCCCTACGCGGTCAACGTCAGCGCTGGTGAGGTGTCCGAGACGGTGCGGCCCTTCCAGGCCTTGGCGGAAAAGCTCGGCGCCGTGTACAGCGGTCTCGCCGGAGCCGCTCCTGCGACCCTCGAGATCACCTACGAGGGCCAGATCGCCGACTACGACACCCGCATCCTCACCTTGTCGGTCCTGAAGGGATTCTTCCGGGCCTCCAGTGATCACCCGGTCAGCTATGTCAATGCCCCGCAGCTCGCCGAGGCGGCCGGTATCGACGTTCGACCCACCACGTCGTCGGTGGCGCGCGACTACGTCAACCTGATCACGGTGCGAGGGGGCGGCCATGCGGTCGGCGGCACCCTGTCGGGTCTCAACGGCGTGGCCAAGCTGGTCATGATCGAAGAAGCCGAAGTGGACATTCCTCCGTCGGAACACATGTTGGTGGTTCGCAACGACGACTCGCCGGGCATGATCGGCCGGGTCGGCGTGATCCTGGGCGATGCCGGCATCAACATCACCGACATGGTCGTCGGCCGGATGGCTGACGGCGCTGCAGCGCTGATGGTGATGACCACGACGACTGAGGTGCCGCCCGAGGTGCTCGAAGCCATCGCCGAGCACGACGGCATCCTCTCGGCCTCGATCCTGACGTCCTGACGTACGCTGCGCCGATATGACCGTGGCGCCGCAATGACCGAGTCGGTGGACCGCCGTTACGAGGCGCTCCTGGCTGCGGTGCCGGGCGTGGTGTGTCGGTACCTGCTCGACGGAACGCTGACCGAGTCCTCGGCGCTCGACCGCGACCTCGAGCTGGTCGACGAACTCTCGAAGCGGTGGTCGCACTTCCGCCCGGACGCCTTCGGCGAACGACACACCGTTGAGCTCACCTGGCAGCACGGACGCCGCGACAACGACCGCTGGTTGGTGTCGCGTGCGGCCCTCGAACGCGACGAGAACGGGGACGTCTTGGCAGTCGTCGTGGTGACCAGTGATGTGACGTCGCTGCATGTGGCCGAGGAACGAGTGGTGGCGACGTCGCGTCACGACGGGCTCACCGGGCTCCCCAACGCCGCGCAGCTGGCGGAGTTGTTGGAGACCGACGTGGACGAGCTCGCCGCCACCGGGCCCACCATCCGCATGGCCGTGCTCGACATCGACGGCTTCGCGCAGGTGAACGCGACGGACGGGTACCGGCGGGGCGACGAGGTGCTGAAGGCCACCGCCCAAGCCATCGCCGCGTGCCTCCGCGAGGCCGATGTGGCCTTCCGGCTCGTCGACGACGAGTTCGCCGTGCTGTTCGCTGCCGGCCTCGACGCGGAGCACGCCGTGGCAGTGGCCTCGCGGATGCGTGCTGCGATCGGAGATGCGTCGGAAGCGGTGCTGGGGAGGCGGCTCACCATGTCGGTCGGTCTGGCCCGGTCAGAGCCCGGACTCAGTCCGGCAGCATTGAGTGAGCGAGCTGGACTCGCGGCCGATTCGGCCAGCGATCTCGGGGGCGACGCAGCGGTGATCTTTGACGACGCGGCCCGACAGGTGTCGGCTGACGAGCAGGATCGCGCCGAGCAGCTCCGCCGTGCCATCGACGAAGACCAACTGGTCGTGGCGTTCCAACCACTGGTCGATCTCCAGTCTCATGAGGTCGTCGGAGCCGAGGCGCTCGTGCGGTGGCAGCACCCCACCGACGGACTGCTCCTGCCCGACGAGTTCGTCCCTCTGGCTGAGCGCATGGGTCTGGTGGTCGACCTGACTCGCGCTGTGCTCGACCGATCGCTGCGGGCCCTCGCGGAGTTCCATCACGCGCATCCTGGGGTGAGGTTCTCGCTCAGCGTCAACATGAGCGCGGCGGACCTCGCCCAGCCACTGTTCATCGAGGTGGTTCACGACGCGCTCGAGTCCCATGACATCGAGCCGGCGTCGCTCTGTCTGGAGCTCACTGAGACCGCCGTGATCGAGGATCTCGACCTGGCCATCTCGACGCTGCGGCAGCTGCGTGATCTCGGCGTCACCATCGCCATCGACGACTTCGGCACCGGGTACGCGTCGCTGTCGGTGCTTCGTGAACTGCCCGTCGATCGGCTGAAGATCGACCAGACCTTCGTGCGGGGGTTGCCTCGGCCGGCCGATCTGGCCGTGGTGCGATTGGTCGTCGGCCTGGCCCGCGAGCTCGACCTGGTGGTGACGGCCGAAGGAATCGGCACCACTGCCCAGGCCGAGCAGTTGCAGCAGTTGGGCTGCGCCACCGGTCAGGGGTCGCTTTTCTCGGCGCCGGTGTTCGTCGGTGATCTGAGCGAACTCGGCGACGTGGTCGCCCGGCGGGCGACCAACGTCAGAGCCGAGTGATGGCGGTCTGCGTGGCCGATGCGGTGTCGTGCGAGCTGAGCTGCTGGTTGCTCACCGCATAGATCGACCCGGCGTGCATGAAGGTGCGGGAGATGGCGTCGCTGCGGTCAGAGGAATCCGGTGACGACGAAGCACGCTCGATCCGACCGACCTCGGTGATCGAGTCGCCGCTGACTCGCAGCACGATCGCACCGTTGTGGTAGTCGTACCCATACCGTCCCTGGTCGGTGGAGGTCGATTGTCCCGACCAGCTCCCGACCACGATGGCCAGGCCGGTCGTCGGGTCCCAGGTGAAGGCGTGAGGGTCGGATCCGACGTTGAGTGACGTGGCCGCGCTGGTCCACTTGGCCACCTCCTTGGGGGCGGTCGGATCGGAGGTGTCGTAGAGCGAGACCTTGGCCCCGCCGGCGCTTCCCATCTCGTTGCCATCCACGCCCACGCCGAGGAGTCGGCCATCGCTCACCGGATGAAGGTAGTTGGAGAACCCGGGCGTCTTCAGCTCACCGAGCAGCTTGGGAGCGGCCGGGTCGGTCAGGTCGATGACGAACAGCGGGTCGGTGTTTCGGAAGGTCACCACGTAGGCCAGCGAGCCGACGAAGCGCACACCTTGGATCGTCTCGGTCGGGCCGAGGCCGTCGAGGTGTCCGACTTCGCTCAACTTGTCGCCGTCGAGTCGAAGGGTGGTGATCACCGATGATTGGCCTCCGCCCGGAGCGATCCCGATGGCTGGCATCGTGCACTCGGCGTCGGGCGGGCACGTCGAACCGGATGTCGGGGTGTCCAACACCGGTTGGCGGGTGGTGGCGATGCGCAACACTCCGTCGGCTTCGTCCATGGCGTATTGGTTGATCACGGTGCCAGGAACGCGCCCGGAGCCCTGGTACACCGCGGGGCCGGCCACCGAGATGTCGAAGCGGTGGACATCGGTGCTGGGTTCGGTGTTGACCGCCCGCTTCGACTTGGTGTTGCCCTGGTCGGCCCGGTCCCAGCGGGTCGTCGCCACGTAGAGGGAGGTCGCCGAGGCGTAGGTGGTTTCCCCGTCGGCGAGCACGCTGGTGGCGGTCAGCGAGGCGAGACCGTCGGTCATGGTCAGCACCGTGAGGGCGCCGAACCCGGAGAAGTCGACGGGATGGAACACCGCCGTGCACGGCACCAGTTGCTGGCGATCGCCCTGCTGGTAGGCCGAGGGCAGCCAGTCCTCGATCGTCGAGTCGGCGATGATGCGTCGGTTGGCATCGAGCGCCGTCGGCTCCGACGCCGGGCGGTCCGGGGTCACGAAGCCGAGGTTGGCGGGGGACAGGCTCGTGGTCACGATCCGGACGGTGCCGTCGGCACGCCGGGAGGCGACGACAGAGCCGTCGACCGTCTTCGAATCGGTCAGCGTCGGCTGATCTGCGATGGCGATCTCGGTGATGGTCGTCGTCGGGCCGCCCGTCTGGCCGACCGGCGCGCCTGGCATGGCTGGTTCGACGGGCGGAGTCGGCTCGATGACCTCGTTGGATGTGCCCCCTGCGGTCGGGCCACCCGAGCTGCCGGAGCCGGTCGAGAACGACGGGAAGCCCGACGACAGGACGTAGGCCCGGGTTCCTACGACGAGGAGCTGGGTTGCTCCATCGGGTACGGGCACCGATCCCAGCGTGGTGAGGGTGGGGATCAGCCGAACCACCGTCAGCAGCGAGTTGTGCAACACCAACGCCCGATCGCCGTCGAGCTTCACCAGGTCACCCTCGTCCACCCCGGCCACCTGGTTGTTGGTTCCGGTGTCACCTGAGCCCGACGACTCGTTGGCGGCCGTGTCCCGTCCGGCGGCCGATGGTGCGGGCGCGTCGCCCGACATCGCCTTGTCATCGGTGGCGTACATGGGGCGAACCATGCCCCCGCCGTGGCCCAGTCCGTAGGCCGTGACCTGCCGGCTGGCCTGACCCTTGATCCACGTGAGCAGATCTCCGCAGTTGTCGGTCGACACGAGCGACGCGATCGTCCGTGGTCGGATCACTGGCGGGGTCGTGGTGCTGTCGGGGCCAGCCGTCGGGGCCTTCGAGCACGCAGATGTGGTGAGCGCCAGCGCCACCCCCATGGTGATGATCAGTCGCTTCATCGGAACTCCCCTGTGGATCGGTTCACCACTGAGACGACGCGAGCTCTCGATCTGGTTCCCGGAGATGCTCCGTTTTGTCATGCCGCCTCGTACGCGGGTGTACGTCATGGCATGACAGAACGCGACGGTCAGGTGGTGACGGGCATCCAGACGGGGCGGGTCTGTTCGAAGGTGCCGATGTCATCGGTGTGTTGCATGGTCAGCGCGATGTCGTCGAGGCCGTTGATGAAGCGATGGGCAATGTCGTCGTCGAGAGGAAACTCGACGGTCACGTCGGCTCCCGGCGCAGAGAGCGTCTTGGTGGTGATGTCGATCGAGATGACCTGGTCGGGATCGGCCTGCACCGAGGCCAACAATGCCTCGCCGATCTCGGGGCTGACCTGCACGCACACCAGCCCGTTCTTGGCCGAGTTGTTGATGAAGATCGGGCCGAAGCGAGGCGAGACCACGGCATCGAAGCCGTACTGCTGGATGGCCCAGACAGCGTGCTCGCGGCTCGAGCCCGTGCCGAAGTTGGGTCCAGCGATCAGGATGTTGGCGCCCTGGAAACGCTCGTCGTTGAGCACGAAGTCACGCTCGTCGCGCCACTCGGAGAACAACCCCTTCTCGAAACCAGTCCGTTCGACCCTCTTGAGCCAGTCCGACGGGATGATCTGGTCGGTGTCGACGTCGCTGCGATCGAGTGGCACCGCAGTGCCGGTGATCTGGGAAAAGGCTCTCACGAGATGTCCTTCATGGGGAGGGCGTGCGGTGTGGTGAAGTGGCCGGCGATCGCCGTGGCGGCGGCGACGGCGGGGGAGACCAGGTGGGTACGGCCGCCCTGGCCCTGGCGGCCCTCGAAGTTGCGGTTGGACGTGCTGGCGCAGCGCTCGCCGGGGG
>JBBQLA010000152.1:0-6269 GCA_038327485.1 Acidimicrobiales bacterium | reverse complement strand
GCGTTGACCTGATCGTTCTCGAGGTCCCAGATCGTCTTGACGTTGCCGACGGCGAGGATGGCCAGGAGGATCGCCGGGGCGATCGTCCACCCCATCTCCAGGGGGAAGTTGCCGTGACGCTGGATCGGTTCGTCGACACAGTCGACATCACCCTTGCGGCGACGGAAGCGAAGCATCAGAAGGACCAGACCGAACTCGACCAACACGAACACGATGCCGGCCACGATGAATACCGGCTTGACCAGATTGTGGATCTGGCTCGCTTCGCTGCCCTTCGGATTGAGCGTCGTCAGGGGCCGGCCGGAGCCGGAGGTGACGCCACAGCCGGCGACGATCAGGCCGACGAGGACGACTCCGCTGATGATGCGGGCCTTGCTCGACGAGAGAGGGGAACGACGGGGCCGGGGGGCTTCATTGGTCATCGTCATGAAGTTTCTCCCACGATCAGGCGGAGTGCCGAATCGGGTCCGTGGTTGATCGCCAGGCCCGGCTTCACCTGCTTGGCGCCGGGCTCGAAGCCGCGACGCTCGAACTGGCGGGGGCCGACCGCCGTCCCCGTGATGCCGATGGCGAGGATCGCCAACCCGGCGACCAGCAACACACCGATGACCGCAGTGCGTCGCAACTCCGGGCGGGCACTGGCGATCAGCGCGACGCCGAGCACCAGGATCAGCATGCCGAGTGCAACCCACACCGCACCCTGTTCGGAGGCCATCAGGAAGGCTCGGCTCACACAGAACACCACGGCACCGATACCGAGCACCGCGGATCCCGGGATCTCGATCGGGCTCATGAGGCGACGACGAATCGCGGCATTGAGTTCAGGATCAGCGGTCTGCGCTTCGGCCCACGCCGAGATGGTCCACTCGGCGCCGGTGAGCACGATGACGATGCAACCGATGACGAAGGTGACCGACGACGTGACCAGCCCGATGAGCACCAGCGCAGCGCCGAAGCTCATCACGAGCGGCCAGTAGCTGAGGGCGGCGGGCGCCACGATGGCCGGCGCCACGTCGTCACCGTTCAGCTCGGCGAGCGCGCCGGCGTCACCGTCACGGAACGCCGAGCTGGCGAAGCCGAGACCGAAGTTGGTCAGCGCGAAGCCCATGAGGAGCGTGTAGCCCAGATGGTCGCCCACGCCGCCCTTGTACCCGAGGGTGAGGGGGCCGGTGATGGCATCGACGGCGCCGGGGCCGCTGATGACGTTGATGATTCCGCCGTGCCCGACACCGTTGCTGATGATGCCGTACACAACGGCAGCCAGCAGGCCGAGGCCGAACAGACTGAAGAAATACTTGGAACCGGTCGTGACCATCGGAGCCCTTACTTCATGATGTACACGGCGAGCCAGATCGGCGTGTACAGAGCGACTGTGACGTGCCAGAAGAGCGCAGCGGCCGACAACCCGTCGGGGTACCGGCTCGAAAATGACCCACCGAGCGCCCGGATCGACATGAGCGCCACGAAGATCACACCGCAGCCCACCATGGCCAGGTGAGCGCCGGTCAATGCGTAGAACACCGCGCCTTCCTTGTCGGCGTCGAGGCGGATGCCGGTTTGGCTGTAGAGGAACCAGGTCTGGTTGAGAAAGGCCAGACCCAGCATGGCGGTGATGCCGAGCGCCAGGTAGGCGTGGCCACGATCGTCACGGGCGATGGAGTACACGGCCCACTGGATGGTGAACGAACTCATGATGAGCGTGGCGAGCTGCACGTTGGGTTGGGTGAGCTGGAGGGTCTTGCCATCGAGCCACAACGCCCGGTTGCCCGAGCGGGCGGCGAGGTACACGCCGAGCAACGTCAGGATGAGCATGGCCCACCCGGCGGCGCCGAACGACGCCCCGAACAACAGCTGGCGACGCCGAGGAAGCGCCGCAGGCGGCGCCTCGTTCGGGATCAACCGTTCAGCCAGTGACATCACTCGCCACCTTTCGAATCGAGCAACGGATAGGGACTTTCGACCGAGGTCGGGATCGCGGGGGCATCGATCCATTCGAGGGTGCCGCCACCGCCCCATGGGTCGGACAGCAACTCGTCCCCGCGGCTCGAGTCGATGCCGGCCTTGATCCCGGCGCCGAGCGCAGAGATCACCACGAGCGCTACCAGGAGCGCACCGGCACCGGAGATGCCGGCGAAGGCGCGGGCGTCGACCGAGGAGTCATTGGCCTGTACCAACCCGAGCACCACGTGGCTGAGGCCCCACAGTGCCGTGCCGACGAGGGCGATCGGGGCGAGGCCCTTGCTCACGGCGTCGGGGAGCTGACCACCGACGGACTGCTTCGCCCAGTAGATCGCGCCACCGATGCCGGCCGTGAGGGTTGCACCGATCACGAGGTAGAGCTGGCCGGTGTCGAGCGCCTTGGTCCCGAATCCGATGAGCTGGCCCTTGCCGATGCTGTCGATCGATTCGAGCAAGCCGACCAACGCCGCCAACAGGCCGAGCAGCAGGCTCACGATGGCGTAGCCGAGCGGAGCGATGAACTTGGGCTTGTTGGAGTTGAGCGTGTCGCCGATGGCGCCGAGCACGCCGAGGAGCGGCAGGGAGAAAGCAGCTGAGAGCACGACCCAGACGAGCGTGCCACGGGCGACATCGCTCTGGGCCCACGCGCCGAACGAGAGGAGGCCGGCGAGGCCGATGTTGGCGAGGACGACCGCACGGAAGCGCTGACGGGCACCGGTCGCGGTGGAGACCACATCCGCGGTGAGGCCGAGCAGCGGGATGAGCGCCACGTAGATCGACGGCTGACGCAGCAGCCAGCTGAAGTTGTCGTACGTGCGAACGAGATCCTCGGCGCTGGGTCGGATGATGTGGCCGAGGATGACCTGCGCGAGCGCCGCTGGCAGGCTCAGCACCCAAACGCTCGAGGTGACCAACATGGCGAACGAGAAGAACGGCACGTCGCCCAGACCCATACCGGCGGGTCGGAACGTGAGCACCGTGACGGCGAGGCAGACCGCACCGATGCAGAGCGCCACCAGCATCGCCCCGGTGGCGACGTTGCCGAGACGGGCGAACTTCGCGTCAGCGCCGCCATAGGAGCCGTCGAAGATCACGGCGACGACGAACAGGATCGACGACAACAGCCAGGTCCACAGCGACAGAGCCGCGGCACGAGGGAAGGCGATCGCCGCGGCACCAAGTTGGCGGGGCACGATGATGAGGCCGAGACCCAGAACGAGTGGCAACACACAGCACAGCAGCAGTCCGAGCTGGTGGTTCAGGCCGAGTCGCAGCGCGACCTCGGCCTTGAGGAAGCCCTCTCCGGTGCCGGCGTCATAGGCCGCAGCGTCGAAGTTCACGAGTGCTGATGCGACGAGGTCGATCAGGCCGAACAGCAGCGCCACGCCAACGAACACCCGTCCGATGGCGGCGTGGTCGCCCGAGCCGAGGATGCGTTCCGGGCCACCGGAGCGGATCGCACCGGTGACCGGGGTAGCGACGTCGACGGCCGATGCCGTGTCGTCGGTCTCGCTTGATGCTGCTTCTGTCAGAGCCATTGGTTCGATGCCTCGAGGCCGAAGTTTCGCGGGTACAGAGCACACGCGCCGAGTGGATCGCCGGCAGCGCCGGAGCCGGTTCGGACACTATCGGGATGAATCGTGCCGAAGGAAAATGGTCGGCGGTCATCGCCGATCGAGATGTGGGGGTGCCCGGTCATTTCACCAACTGATCGACGGCCATGGCGCCGAACAGCAGAGTCACGTAGGTGATCGAGTACGAGAACAGGCGAATGGCGATCTTTGGGGTCTGCACCCGATACACCTGGATCGACAGGGCCAGGAACACCGCACCCAGGACAATCGCGGGAATCAGGTAGATGAGCCCGAGGTGGGCGACCGGAGCGAAGACGATGGTCAAGGCCCAGACCACGACGGTGTACCCGATGATCTTGGTGGCGACGGTGCTGTACTCGGCGACCGACGGCAACATCGGTACATCGGCCCGGGCGTAATCGTCCTTGTACTTGATCGCCAACGCCCAGAAGTGGGGCGGAGTCCAGAAGAAGATGATGGCGAACAACACCCACGGCGCCCAGGCCAGCGAGTTGGTGACCGCGGCCCAGCCGACCAGCACCGGCATGGCGCCGGCGGCGCCACCGATCACGATGTTCTGCGACGACGTCCGTTTCAACCACAGCGTGTAGACGAATACGTAGAAGAGGGTGGCGGTCACCGCGAGCAGCGCCGACATGAGGTTCACCAGCGTCCACAGCCACACGAAGGAGAAGACTTCGAGGCTGATGGCGAACACGAGCGCCTCGGTCGGTTCGATCAGTCCGGTCACCAGCGGGCGGTTCTTGGTGCGGTCCATCAATGCGTCGATGTCGCGATCGACCACCATGTTGATGGCGTGAGCCCCGCCGGCCGCCAGGGTTCCGCCCAGCACGGTGGCCACCATCAACCACACTGACGGCAAGCCCCGCTTCGCCACGATCATGGTGGGAACCGTCGTCACCAGGAGCAGCTCGATGATGCGCGGCTTCGTGAGGGCGACGAAGCCGCCGACGCGTCGACCGAACGAGCGCTGAACCGGGACCGAGAGCGTGTGCGACACCGTCGACCAAGCTACGTGCCCCGCCCCGAGCGGGTCGAACCAGGTTCGAGCGGCCCCGACACCCGACGCGAACTAGGAGGCCGCGGCGGCGGTGAATAGCCTGGGCCCGGTGCGGTTGTCTCCATCGATGTACCGACGGATCTGCGTGATCGCGCTGTGGTCGTTGTGCGGGATCGTCGTGACCGGCGCGGCGGTTCGCCTCACCGGCTCCGGCCTGGGGTGCCGGGACTGGCCCAAGTGCTCGTCGAATCGCTTCGTTGCGCCGTGGGAGTTCAAGGCGCAGGTCGAGTTCATCAATCGGCTGATCACCGGAGTCGTGTCGGTGGCGGTGATCCTCGCGGTCGGAGGTTCACTCATCCGCTCGCCGCGGCGTCGTGATCTCACCCGGTGGTCCTGGGCACTGGTGGGCGGAGTGATTGCCCAGATCATCATCGGGGCCTTCGTCACCAAGAGCGACCTCAAGTACTCAGTCGTCGGCGTGCACTTCCTGGCTTCGATGGTGCTGGTGTGGGCAGCCACGGTGCTGGTGGCCAAGGCCGGACGACCCGACGATGCCCGCACTCGCGGCCGCCGACCTCGATGGGCCACGGTGCTGTCCATCTCGGCCGTTACTGTGCTGTGCACCGGTCCGATCGTGACGAGCGCCGGACCGCACGCCGGCAGCGAGAAGGTCAAACGTCTCCCGATCGACCTCCACGATGTGGCGCGGGTCCACTCGCTGTGTGTGTGGGTGTTGTGCGCCATCACTGCGTGGGTGGCGTGGAAGCTGCGCACCTCGACCGGTGGGCCGGACCTGCAACGACGGTCGAGCGAGCTGCTCCTGGCGGTCGTGGCCCAGGGCGGACTCGGGTATCTGCAGTACTTCACCGGTGTGCCCGCAGTGCTCGTCGGGGCCCACGTGGCCGGAGCTGCGCTGGTCTGGGTGCTCGTGGTGCGGCTGGTGATGGCGAGCCGCTCCGACGAGCACTCGGTCGTGGTTCCCGACGAATCGGCGCTGGTTTCATGAGCACTCCTCGTCTGAGTGATGTCGAGACGGCCGATCCGGAGGTCGTCGTCGTCGAGGATCTCGATCGCCCGTGGGTGGTCATCGTGTGGAACGATCCGATCAACCTGATGCACTACGTGACACTGGTGATCCAGACCGTGTTCGGCTACGACAAGGCCAAGGCCGAGAAGATGATGATGGACGTCCACGAGAAGGGTCGTTCAACGGTGTTCAGTGGCCCTCGATCCGAGTCCGAGCTCAAGGTGTTCCAACTTCACGAGTACGGCCTGTGGGCCACGATGCAGCAGGACTGATGCCGACCGACGACGGCCGGTGGTTCACCGAGACCGAGGCGAACGTGTGGGCCATCTCGTGGCCGGAAGGATGGGTCCGCGAGTTGGCCGCGTCGTTGACCGCTGTCGTGGATCGGCTGCGCGACGCCGACCGAGACGTCTGGATCGTCGACGGCGGAGGCGATCGATACGACCACGCCGAGCTGGCGACGGTCGCCACCGATTCGACCGAGGCACTGATGGTCGCTGTTCCCGAGTCCACGCTTCGCACCGACGAGTTGGAAGTGATGGCGGGCTCGGCCGGCAACCTGTCGCTGATCGCCGCTGCGGCAGTCTCACTCGACCAGATCACTGTCGAGGAGTTGCCGACGGACTCGACTTCGCAGCATGTTGGACTCATGGCAGCTCGCCGGTTCTTCGATCGATTGAACGAACGT
>JBBQLA010000151.1:0-6285 GCA_038327485.1 Acidimicrobiales bacterium | reverse complement strand
GACGAGCTGACCGAAGCGCTCGGCGGCGAGACGATGCGGATCACCTACGCGTCGAAGCCGCCCACCATCGTGCTGATGGCCGGCCTGCAGGGCTCGGGCAAGACCACCAACTCGGCCAAGCTGGCGCGTTGGTTCAAGGCGCAGGGCCGCAATCCGCTCCTCGTCGGAACCGACCTCCAACGCCCGGCCGCGGTCGAGCAGCTCCGCGTGTTGGGCGAGCAGCTCAATGTGCCGGTCTTCAGCGAGCCCACCGACCCGGTGTCGGTCGCTCGTGCCGCGTTGGCAGAATGTCGCCGCCTCGGCCGCGACGTGCTCATCTGCGACACCGCCGGCCGCCTCGCCATCGACGCCGAGATGATGGAGCAGGTCCGGCAGATCTCCGAGGTGTTGTCACCCGACTACACGTTCCTCGTGATCGACGCCATGACCGGCCAGGACGCCGTCACCACCGCCGAGGCGTTCCATCAGACCCTCGCCCTCGACGCGGTGATCCTGACCAAGCTCGACGGCGACGCCCGAGGTGGCGCTGCGCTCTCGGTCAAAGAGGTCGTCGGGCGGCCCATCGCCTTTGCCTCGACGGGTGAGAAGCTCGAGGACTTCGAGCAGTTCCACCCCGACCGGCTGGCGGGGCGCATTCTGGGCATGGGCGACATGCTCACCCTGATCGAGAAGGCCGAGGTGGTCTACGCGGCCGACGTGGCCGAAGCCGCGACACAGCGGTTGATGGAGGGCACCTTCACCCTCGATGACTTCCTCGACCAGATGCAGGCGCTCAAGAAGATGGGGCCGCTGTCGGGCGTGTTGAGCATGCTGCCGGGTATCCCCAAGGAAGTTCGCGACGTCGAGATCGGCGACGATCAGATCGGTCGCATCGAAGCGATCATTCGCTCGATGACCACGGCGGAGCGCACCGAACCAGACCTGATCGACACGTCACGACGCACCCGGATCGCCAAGGGCTCGGGCACCAACCCCACCGAGGTCGGTCAACTCATCGATCAGTTCAAGCAGATGCGCAAGATGATGCAGCAGATGGGCCAGGGCACCATCAAACGGGTCAAGAAGAAGAACGCCAAGAAGAAGGGCAAGGTCAAGGGCGGAGCGCCCGGCGGCCGGACCACCCCCAAGGGAACGATCTCGCCGTCGAAGAAGCCGTACATGCTGCCCGGCCTCGACCCGCTGGCCGAGCAGCTGCAGCAGGCCGGGCTCGACTTTCCCGAACTCAATTGAGCCGAATTGAACTGCGCGTGACCAACCGACCACTATTGTTCGTCGCCCCCGAGGGCTCGAGTAGCTGAGAAGAGATCGAAACATGGCAGTCCGACTCCGTCTGATGCGGATGGGCAAGAAGAAGCAGCCCACCTACCGAATCGTCGCCGCCGACTCGCGGTCGCCCCGCGATGGCCGATTCATCGAGATCGTTGGCACGTACGACCCCCGTGCCGAACCGTCGGCCATCACGGTCGACAACGAGAAGGCGATCAAGTGGCTGACCAATGGGGCCCTTCCGACCGAGCGCGTCGAGAAGCTGCTGAAGGTCAACGGCACGTGGGACGAGTTCCAGGCGGCGAAAGCCAAGTGAGCGACTCGTCTGTCGAAGAGGCCACTTCCGACGCCGGCTCGCTGGCCGGTGCCGAAGCGCTGGTCAAGCACCTCGCCACCTCGCTGGTGGATGAGCCTTCCGAGGTTGGGACGTCGATCGATACCGATCACCCCACCCCTCGCATCAACGTCACCGCCGCTGACGGCGAGATCGGTCGACTGATCGGCAAGCGCGGTCGCACGGCCACCGCCATTCGGGCGCTCGGTCGGGCTGTCGCGGCGAAGGACGGTGCTGGTGCCGTCGACGTCGAATTCCTCGACTGATTCGACGGGTCCGTCGGCCTTGCTCGAGGTCGGAAAGATCGTCCGGGCCCACGGGCTCAAGGGCGACCTGGTCATCGGGCTGACGACGGATCGAACCGAGCGGGTCGATGTGGGGTCCGTGCTCGAGACCGATCGTGGTCCGATCACCATCGCTTCATCACGCAAGGAACGCGACAACAAGTGGATGGTTCGCATCGTCGGATGCGACACCCGCGAACAGGCTGATGCTTTGCGGGGCATGGTGCTCCGCGCTGCCCCGCTCGATGACCCCGACGCGTTGTGGGTCCACGAGCTGATCGGCTGCCACGTGGTCGACGAGGCCGATGGCAGCGATCGGGGCGAAGTGGTGGCGGTGCTCCCCAACCCCGCCAGTGACCTGCTCGAGCTCGACAGCGGTCATCTGGTGCCGTTGCGATTCGTGCTCGGCGGGGTGGCGGATCGGATCGTTCGGGTCGAGGTTCCCGATGGGTTGTGGGATCTGCTGTGACCGCATTTCGGATCGCGGTCTTCTCGATCTTCCCCGAGCTGATCGACTCGTTCTGCAGCGCCAGCTTGTTGGGCAAGGCGCAGCAGCGCGGTCTGCTCGACATCTCCGCCCACGATCTACGGGCCGAGACCTCCGACCCGCACCACTCGGTCGACGATTCGCCCTTTGGTGGTGGCGCAGGGATGGTGCTCGGACCTGAGCCGGTGTTCGCTGCCGTGGAGAAGGTGCAGCCACCTCGGCCGCTCTTCCTGCTCGGTCCGGGTGGTCGACGACTGGACCAGCGCCTGGCCCGGGAGCTGGCCGATGGTGACGGTTTCTCGCTGCTCTGCGGGCGTTATGAGGGCGTCGATCAGCGGGTCGTCGATCACCTCGTCGACGACGAGTTGTCGATCGGTGACTACGTGTTGGCCGGTGGCGAAGTCGCCGCTCTGGTGGCGATCGAAGCGGTTGGCCGCTTGGTCCCGGGTGTCATGGGCAACGACGCATCCGCCGGCGACGAATCCTTCAGCGCTGGGCTCCTCGAGTACCCGCACTACACCCGCCCAGCCGAGTTCCGGACTTGGGGCGTTCCCGAGGTTCTTCGTTCAGGCGATCACGCACGGGTGGCACGATGGAGGCGAGCCGAGGCGCTGAAACGCACCATCGCCCGTCGGCCCGACCTGATCGAGGCTCGCGGCGGGGTGACAGATGACGAACTCCGTCTCCTGGCGGAGTTCGACCACTGACGGTGCCTGCCAGTAGCATCGGTCGGCCGTCCAGCAGCCTGAGTTGCCGACGAGCCCAGTTCGATCTCACACGACTCTTTCCACACCCCTGTTCCAGGAGCCCGCGCCATGAAGCCCACCGACCTCGTTGACGACCAGCACCTCCGCGATGACGTGCCCGAATTCGGGCCCGGCGACACCTTGAAGGTGCACGTGCGAGTCGTCGAAGGCGCTCGTGAGCGTGTGCAGGTGTTCCAGGGCGCCGTGATCCGCCGACAGGGTGGTGGCATCCAAGAGACGTTCACCGTCCGCAAGCTGAGCTTCGGCGTCGGTGTCGAGCGCACCTTCCCGCTGCACTCGCCGGTCATCTCGAAGATCGAGGTCGTGACCCGCGGCGACGTGCGCCGCGCCAAGCTGTACTACCTCCGTGATCGCGTCGGTAAGTCGGCGAAGATCAAGGAGAAGCGCGACTAGTTCACTGCCTCTCGCACATTGCTTCCCCTCGCAGATGCCGCATCGCGGCGGTCGAATGGGGAAGCAATGTCAGGTCACAGGAACATCGAGACGGGCGCGGCTGGCGAAGCAGTCGCGGCGGCCTACTACGAGCGGCTCGGCTGGTCGGTGCTCGATCGCAACTGGCGGACGCGAGACGGCGAGATAGATCTGATCGTGCAACGCGAAGGCATGGTGGCCTTCTGTGAGGTCAAGACCCGAACCTCGGATCGCTACGGCGGCGGTGCAGTGGCCGTGACAGTTCGCAAACAGTCCACGATCCGGCGGGTGGCAATCGCATGGCTCTACGCTCAGGAGCGTCGCTGGCGTGAACTCCGCTTCGACGTGGTCGTGGTGACGCCCGGACATCACGGATCCGCCGTCGAGTTGATCGAGGGGGCGTTCTGAGCGCTGAGGCCTCGAGGCCGATGGCTTATCGGGGCGCTCGGCGCAGTCGAGCAGCCCAACAGCCGTGGTGCCAGTGGCGACGAAGGTCCGCGGCCTCGTTCGGTACCGCCACGATGTGGCCGACCCCGGGTCCGATGTCGCGGCTGCAGCCCGGGCAGATGTACGTCTTGACAGCCTCGTAGGGCTGTACCCGTCGAACCTCGCAGGGGACGGTAGCGGTGAAGTCGAGCGCGGCCATGTCGATGCTCAGCCGAGGATGGCCCAGAGCAGAACTGCGGCGCACACGATCAGTCCCGACGCGACGAACACGTAGTCCCAAGTCGAGCGAGCCTGTTGACGTTGGGGATTGAAGCCCATGGGGTCAGTATCGTCGCCGACATGGAGCTGACCCAAGCGCAGATACGGATCCTCGGTGTGCTTCTCGAGAAGGAACGCACGACGCCCGACGACTATCCCCTCACTGCGAACTCGATCATGCGGGGAGCGAACCAGAGCACCAGTCGTGACCCGATCGTTGACTACGACCCATCGTTGGTCGAGCGTGAACTGATCGAGCTGAAAGACCTCGGGCTGGTCCGATTCGTGCACAGCCCGTCCAACCGCGCCACCAAGTACCGCCACGTGTTGGGAGAGTCCTGGTCGCTCGATCAGCCGCAGCTGGCGGTCCTCGGATTGTTGTTCCTCCGAGGTGACCAGACTCCGGGCGAGCTCAAGACCCGTTCGGAACGTCTCGCCTCGTTCGCGTCGGTCGATGAGGTCGTGTCGGTGCTCGGCTCGTTGACCACCACGGCGGAGCCGTTTGTCGAACAGCGGCCGAGGTTGGCGGGTCAGAAGGATGCGCGCTGGGGCCATCGCTGGCTCGCCTTCGATCCCGATCGGCCGACCGCATCGGAGTCGGCTCGATCCGGTGTGGCGGATCGGGTTGCTGAGCTCGAGCGCACCGTCGCCGAGCTCCGAGCGGACCTCGACGCGCTGCGCGCGGATCTCGGTGTCACACCACACGGGTAGGGTCATCTTCAGATCGTCCAGGCCACCACGGTGCTGAGGTCCACCACGCTCTCGGGCGGATCGTGCCGGCGCATCACGCGTCGTGAGTGCACTCGGTCATGGCGCCACCGGCGCAGGGGTGCACATGCTCGCCAGTCTCTCGGCAGCAACAGTCTTCGGCGTCTCCGGCCACGCGGTCACCGTCGAGGTCCACGTGTCGGCCGGTCTTCCCGGGTACACGATCGTGGGTCTGCCCGACGCGTCGTGCCGCGAGTCGCGCGACCGAGTGCGTGCCGCCATCCTGTCCAGTGGGCTGATCTGGCCCAACCAGCGGGTGACCGTCAACCTCGCCCCCACCAACCTGCCCAAGCTCGGGGCCGGGCTCGACCTCGCCATGGCGATGGGTGTGTTGATCGCGTCCGAGCAGCTCGACCCGCTTCCTGCTGGCAAGCTCGCCTTCCTCGGCGAGCTCGGCCTCGATGGAACAGTGCGCTCCGTCAGTGGCGTCTTGCCGATGATGGTGGCGACCGACGCAGAGGAGGTGGTTGTCCCGTCAGTCAACGCGGTCGAGGCCGACGCCCTCGGTCGACACAAGGTCCGCGCCATCAGCGATCTCGCCACGCTGGTCCGTGTGTTGAAGGGGGAGGAGGCTTGGCCGACGCCACCCGACGCCGCACCTGGGCTTCCGTCGCCGCCGCCGTTGGATCTGGCCGATGTCCGAGGCCAGTCCATGGCTCGGCTCGCTCTCGAACTCAGCGCTGCCGGCGGGCACCACCTCCTCATGGTCGGAGCGCCCGGCGCCGGCAAGACGATGATCGCCGAGCGCCTGCCGTCGCTTCTGGGTGCACTCGACGACGACGCCTCGGTTCGGGTCTCGTCGGTTCATTCCTCGGCCGGGCTCACGCTCCCGGCGACTGGACTGATCCGCCGGCCTCCGTTTCGCGCTCCCCACCACACCTCATCGATGGTGTCGATGATCGGTGGGGGAACCCGCCAGCTGCGACCGGGCGAGGTCAGCCTCGCCAGCGACGGCGTGCTCTTCCTCGACGAGTTGGGTGAGTTCCCGGCGTCGGTGCTCGACGCGCTGCGCCAGCCGCTGGAGGAGGGTGTGGTCCGGGTCAGCCGGGCCCACGCCACCGCCGTACTTCCAGCCCGGACACTGCTCGTCGGTGCCATGAATCCGTGCCCCTGTGGGCTCGCCGGGGTCGGCCACTGTCGATGCAGCGAGGCCAACCTCGGTCGGTACGCCCGGCGGGTGTCGGGACCGCTCCTCGATCGCTTCGACCTCCGACTGCGGGTTCAGCCGACCGAGCGAGACGACTTGTTGTGCGCCACTCCATC
>JBBQLA010000150.1:0-6314 GCA_038327485.1 Acidimicrobiales bacterium | reverse complement strand
GGCACCACCACCCTCACCTACGACGGCCGCGAGCTCGACTTGTCGGCCCCGTGGAAACGAGCGACGCTGGCCGATCTCACGAGCGAGGCGGTGGGCGAGGAGGTCTCGCTCGACACTCCGATGGCTCGCCTGCTGGAGCTGTGCGCAGCCCACGGAGTGCGCACCCGCGAGTCCTATGGTCCCGGCAAGTTGCTGCTGGAGTTGTACGAGAAGTTGGTCGAGCACACGCTGTGGCAGCCCACCTTCGTCATGGACTATCCCAAGGAGGTCTCGCCGCTGTCGCGCGATCACCGTAGCAAGCCCGGCTACACCGAGCGCTTCGAGGGGATCGTCGCCGGACGCGAACTGTGCAACGGCTTCAGCGAGTTGGTCGACCCGGCCGAGCAGCGGGCCCGTTTCGACCAGCAGGTCGGCCAGCGTGACGCCGGAGACGACGAGGCCATGGTGGTCGACGAGGACTACCTCCGTGCCCTCGAGTACGGCTTGCCTCCCACGGTCGGTCTCGGCATCGGCATCGACCGCCTGGTCATGCTGCTGACTGACACCACGACGATTCGCGACGTCATCTTCTTCCCCACGCTGCGCCACGAGGTCCGCGACGACCTGTGAGACCGGCGCCACGTGAGGGCGCCTTGACATAACTGGCTTGGTCGCACTTAACTCGGAGTGTTAGGTCTACCAAACAGTTGGAGGTCGCATGCTCCAGAACTTCCTCATCGGATCGCGCGAAGGTCTCGAGGCCTCGCTGGTCGTCAGCATCCTTGTGGCCTACCTGGTCAAGAGCGGTGCCCGCGATCGTTTGGCAGCGGTGTGGCTGGGCGTCGCTGCCGCGGTCGGTTCGAGCCTGGCCTTCGGTGCTGTGGTGACTTTCGGGTCCGGCTCCATGAGTCAGGAGGCGCAGGAAGGATTCGGGGGAACACTCTCGGTCGTCGCGGTGGTGTTCGTGACGTGGATGGTGTTCTGGATGCGCTCGCAAGCCCACACCCTCAAAGGCGATCTCCAAGGACGGTTGGACGAAGCCGTCGCGATGGGCACCACCGCGGTGGCGATCATGGCGTTCATCTCGGTCGGCCGCGAAGGCCTCGAGACCGCCCTGTTCCTGTGGCCCACGTTGCAGGCCAACGGCGGCGGTGCCGAGCCGCTGATCGGTGCAGTGTTGGGGCTGGCCTCCGCAATAGTGATCGGGTTCCTCTTCTATCGCGGCACGGTCAAGCTCAACCTGGCGAATTTCTTCCGCTTCACCGGCGGGGCGCTGATCCTGGTGGCGGCGGGGGTGTTGGCATACGGCTTGCACGATCTGCAGGAGGCCGGCATCCTGCCCGGCCTCAACACGATCGCCTGGGACATCCACGAGCAGATCCCGGCGTCGAGTTGGTACGGGTCGCTCCTCAAGGGCATCTTCAACTTCAGCCCCGAGCCGTCGTGGCTCGAGGTCGTGGCATATTTCTCGTACCTCATCTCGGTCATGGCGCTGTTCCTTCGCCCGGTGGTCCAGCGTGAGCCCGGCTACGTGAGCCCGTTCAAGCGCTTCGACACGGTGGTTTCTCGCGCTTTCGGTGGCGTCGCTGTCATCGGTGCGCTGGTGGCGGTGGTCGCACTTGCCGGCCCGACCACGACCAAATCGGATGCAACCGTGGTGGTGGCCGGGACCGAATCGGCGTGCACGGTGGCGAAAGCCACACTGACGGCGGGGCCGGTGACCTTCGACTTCCGCAACTCCGCCTCGCGGATCAGCGAGCTCTACATCCTGGACGGCGACGACGGCGTGTTGGCGGAACTCGAGAACGTCACCACCGGATCGCACCGTCCACTCGCCGTGACATTGAAGGCGGGCCCCCACCGGGTGGTGTGCAAGCCGGGCATGGCCGGACCCGGTTTCATCGGCTCGTTCAACGTGGTGGTTGCGACGAAGTAGCACCCGGCTGGTCGTGGGCGTCGATGGCGTCGAGGACCTGCCCCACCGGTGCGATCACGACGGCCCCGGTGTGCGGTGCCCCCGCTGCTCGGAGCTGCGCGCAGGCCGGACCGATCGTCCAGCAGCCGACGACCATCATCCACCCCGGGTGCTCGGTGGTGAGCCGCCGCAGGTCACCGCGGCCGATCAGGCCCTCGATGTCCAACGAGTTGGCGTAGCTGGCCCAACTCCAGGGTTGACCGAGCCCACCGAGCACGACGCGGTCCTGACCCGGCGCACGGGGAGTACGGGCGATGAGATTCGCCACGTCCCAACCGGCGCGCAGCTCGGTCTGCGAATGGCTCCGGCCGGTAGCGGTCCAGACCGGCGCCGCCAGAGCGACGACGAGCAACGCAGCGGTGACCGCCAGGTGCGGAGTTTGAGTGCGCAATCGCGCAGCGAACGCGCCGGCGCCGATGGCGATCGGCACGATCGCCCAGAAGTGCCAGTAGTCGTGGATCGATGCGGCCTGCCAGAACAGCACGCCGTACAGAGCGACCAGTGTGGCGCTCACCCCGGCGACCAGTCGAGTACGTGGATCCCGCCAGGCGGCGATGGCCATCGACGGCACCATGACCAGGACCGGGACCAGCCACACGTCGGTGGTCCACTGGTACTGAGCTGTGATGGAGTCGCCGATCGATGGCGAGACGGCGTGAGCTGACGAGCCGGTCCGCGTCGCGAAGCTGTCCATCAGGCCGGCGAGCCCTTTGGGACTGGCGGCGATCCACGCCATGGTGACGGCGAAGCCGAACGCGGTGCCGCCGACGATTGGCGCAACGGCGCGGAACCGCGTCGGGCCCTTGGAGCGCTGCAACGCGGTCACGATCACGAGCCCGCCGCACAACAACGTGGCCTCCCACCCCGACAGAGCGCACATCGCTGCCACCCCACTCGTGAAGGCCCAGTTCCGAGGCGTAGAAGTCGTCGCAGAGTGTCGGAGCCATCGGATGAGGAGCGCGAGCGCGAAGGGCAGTGACCACATCGGGGTGTCGAGCATCCACGCGTAGGTGAAGAACATGGGATTGCCCACGGCCACGCAGGTGCCGACGGCGGCGGAGATCGAATCGAGACCGAGCACCCTCCCCAAGCGGTAGAGCAACACGATGACGGCGATCGACCCCAGGTAGGTGGGCAGGCGAGAACTCCACGGATGAGTGCCCAGGATCGACTCGCTCAGCGCGGTGGCCCACACGATCGACGGCGGGTGATGGGCATAGGTCCCGTTGCCCTGAGCGAGCGAGGCGCCGAAGTTCGACGACGACCAACCCAGCTGGCGAAGGGCACGCGCTCCCAAGGCGAACACGCCGGTGTTCTGGCCGTCGTGGGAGAGCCCGACCGGCGCCGTCACCATCGGAACCGTGACGACCACGTAGAACGTCACGAGCCCGGCGACGATCCAGTCGCCCGGTGCTCGGCGCCTCGTTGCCGTCGAGTCGATCGAGTCGATCGGCCGCTGCAGGGTGAGGCTCACCCCCACCAATCGGCCGAGGCGCCGTTCCTATTGAGGTCGAGACCGCGAGAGGTCGATACCGCGGTGCCCGATGCCGCCAGTGTTCAGAAAGGGCTGGGAGTGGCTGCAGCCGCTTCGACCGAGGCGACCAGATGGTCGGCCGCGGCGCGTAGTGCGGTCGTCCCCGGGCTCGGGCCGAGCGACTCGAGGATCTCGTTGGCCTCACGCGAGTAGGCCCGAGCCACATCGATGGAGTCGGCGATGACGTCGGCCGAGCGAACGAGCTCGACCGCTCGGAGGCGCTGAGGCTCGCTCATGTTCATCACCAGCAGCTCGCGGAGCTCGGCGCCGACCTCGGTCTGTAGAGCCCGGATGACCGGCAGGGTGTACACGCCTTCTTCCAGGTCGTGGCCAGCGGGCTTGCCGAGATCAGCGTCGGTCGAGACGAGGTCGAGTACGTCGTCGACGATCTGGAAGGCGATGCCGTACGACAAACCGAATCGGGTGAGCGCGTCGATCTGTGGTCTCGGCAGCTCAGCCACGATGGCCCCGGTGCGGCATGCGGTGGCCAGCAAGGCAGCGGTCTTGTTCTCGATCGTACGGAGGAAACTGTTCTCGCTGCGGTCGGGGTCGAACTGGGTCTGCAGCTCGAGGATCTGGCCCTCGACGAGATTGCTGATCGTCGAGCCGAGCAGACCGGCGACCTCGACGCCGAGCGACGCGGCGATCTCCGACGCCCGGGCCAGCAGGAAATCGCCCGACAGGATGGCCTGGTGGTTGCCCCACAGCGAGTTGACGCTGGGAACGAAGTGGCGGGTGACGGCCTCGTCGATCACGTCGTCGTGGTACAGCGACCCGAGGTGGACCAACTCGACTGCGGTTCCTCCCCGGATCACGTCGTGCAAGGCCGGAGCATCTTCGGCCAGGCCGGTGGCGGCGGCCGCGATGGTGAATCCGGGGCGGATTCGCTTCCCGCCAGCTGAGATGAGATGGCCGGCCAGCTCGGTCAGGAACGCGTTGGGGGTCTGGATGACGAGTTCCAGCTCCTGCTGCACGCGATCGAGATCCCCGGCCATCGACGCCAGCACGGTCAGGGGGTTGGTTCCGGCCATTGCGAGAAGCTACTGCCGCCGACCCAGAACTCCCCAGCGCCGAGCGCGGGGGACCCATGTGACATCCGGCGGACTCCTCATCCAAAGAATTGGGAACGATTGGGAATCCAGCGGAGTTGAAGATCACAACGGTCAGGCCGACAGGCAGTGACGGCCATCTGGTGCTGCGGCACCGGTTTCGGATGGTCACGTTAGACTGACGTCACGGAGCCCCAGGGAGGCCTCAGTGTTCGAACGCTTCACAGACCGAGCTCGTCGAGTCGTTGTACTCGCGCAGGAAGAAGCTCGGCTGCTCAATCACAACTACATCGGCACCGAGCACATCCTGCTCGGGTTGATCCACGAGGGCGAAGGCGTGGCCGCGAAGGCCCTCGAATCGCTGGGTATCTCGTTGGAGGCCGTGCGTCAGCAGGTCGAGGAGATCATCGGTCAGGGTGGCTCGTCGCCGTCCGGGCACATCCCCTTCACCCCCCGAGCCAAGAAGGTGCTCGAGCTCTCACTACGTGAGGCCTTGCAGCTCGGCCACAACTACATCGGGACCGAGCACATCCTCCTCGGTCTGATTCGCGAAGGTGAGGGCGTGGCCGCTCAGGTGCTGGTCAAGCTCGGCGCCGATCTGTCGCGCGTTCGCCAGCAGGTCATCCAGTTGCTCAGCGGCTACCCCGGCCCGACCGGTTCCGGTCAGGCACCCTCGGGGGAGAAGACGACCACCGGTGGCGGTTCGGGCGACGCCGCCTCGGGTTCGCTCGTTCTCGATCAGTTCGGTCGCAACTTCACCCAGCTGGCTCGCGAGAAGAAGCTCGATCCGGTCATCGGCCGTGCCCGCGAGACCGAGCGAATGATGCAGGTCCTCAGCCGTCGCACCAAGAACAACCCCGTGCTCGTGGGCGAGCCCGGCGTCGGCAAGACGGCCATCGTCGAGGGTCTCGCCCAGGCCATCGCCGAAGGCAAGGTTCCCGAGACCCTTCAGAACAAGCAGCTCTACACGCTCGATCTCGGTGCGCTCGTGGCCGGCAGCCGGTACCGCGGCGACTTCGAGGAGCGCCTCAAGAAGGTGCTCAAGGAGATCAAGACCCGCGGCGACATCATCCTGTTCATCGACGAGATCCACACCCTCGTGGGTGCTGGTGCTGCCGAAGGTGCCATCGACGCGGCCTCGATCCTCAAGCCCATGCTGGCTCGCGGCGAGCTGCAGACCATCGGCGCCACCACGCTCGACGAGTACCGCAAGCACCTCGAGAAGGACGCCGCCCTCGAGCGGCGCTTCCAGAAGATCGTGGTCGAGGAACCGTCGGTTGCCCACACCATCGAGATCCTCAAGGGCCTGCGCGAGCGCTACGAGAACCACCATCGCGTGACCATCACCGATCAGGCGCTCGTCGCCGCGGCCAATCTGGCCGACCGATACATCGCCGATCGTCAACTGCCAGACAAGGCCATCGATCTCATCGACGAGGCGGGCGCCCGGCTGCGCATTCGTCGCATGCAGACGCCTCCGGACTATCGCGAGCTCGAGAACGAGATCTCCGAGGTCACCCGCAAGAAGAAGGAAGCGGTCGAGCAGCAGAACTTCGAGGAGGCCGGTCGCCTGCGCGACCGTGAGAAGGACCTCCTCGGTCAGAAGGATGCCAAGGACGTCGAGATGAAGGCGGCTGGCGTCGACTTGTTCGACGAGGTCGACGAGGAAGCTGTCGCCGAGGTGCTCTCGCTGTGGACCGGCATTCCCGTCTACAAGCTCACCGAGGAGGAGACCGCCAAGCTCCTGCACATGGAGGACGAACTCCATCATCGGGTC
>JBBQLA010000149.1:0-6339 GCA_038327485.1 Acidimicrobiales bacterium | reverse complement strand
CGAAGTCGGGTTGACCGGCGGTGCGGCTGTCGAGATCGATTCCGACCTTGTCGAGCACGAACGCGCCCAGTGCCGGCTTGTCGTCGTGATGGAACGAGATCGATTCCTCGCCCCACCCCCACCACTTCATGTGCTCGACAGCGGCCACGCGGCCCTCCACCTCTGTTGGGATCTGCTGGGAATTCGTGTTGACGGTCAGCCTCGCGCAGGGCACCGCGCCGGTCCACCGCTGCCGCGCCGAACGTCACGTTCGTGAGAGCCATTCACGCTTCGTTGTTCGGGCATCAGGCTGCGACCGAATAGGTTCAGAGTCGGTCCGATCCCTGAGGTTCCCCTGATGCCCCGTCATCTCGTCACTGGCGCCACCGGATTCGTGGGTTCGTCCCTCGTGCTCGAGTTGCTCCAACTTCCCAACACCAGCGTGGTCTGTCTGGTGCGCGGCGACACCCCCGCCGGCGCCACAGCGCGACTGTTGACACAGCTACATCGCGCTGCGGGCGACCACGGCATGGAGGTCACTCCCGACCTCGACGCTCTGGTGGACGTGGTGGTGGGCGATATCGGCGACCCCGATCTGGGCTCGGTGGCGGCCGATCTCGGAGCGATCGATGAGGCATGGCACTGCGCGGCGTCGCTGAAGTATCGCGACGCCGACGTCGAGGAGATCCGCCGCACCAACGTGGATGGCACCCGTCACGTGCTGGCGCTGGCCGAGAAGGCCGGCGCCACTGCGTTCAACTACATCAGCACCGCGTATGTGGCCGGGCAGACCAGCGGCCTCATCCCCGAGACGGCGGTGCCGACCGATCACCCCACCCACAACCAGTACGAGCGGTCGAAGATCGACGCCGAGCAGCTGGTGCTCGACACCACTTCGATGCACATCCGAGTCTTCCGTCCCAGCATCGTGATCGGCCACAGCCGTACGTTCGCGGCCGACAGCAGCGTGGGGGTGTTCGGCTTCCTGCGAGAGATGTCGCGCTTCGCCAGGACCCCCCGTGACCTCCCCGCCATCAAGTTGCTGGCGCATCCCGACACGACGCTCAACTTCATCCCCGTCGACCTGGTGACGTCGAGCGCAGTCGAGATCGCCGCCAAGAACCTCGACGACACCTTCTTCCACCTGACCAACGGCACCCCGGCAACGGTCGGCGACGCCATCCCGATCGCGGCATCGATGCTGGGACTTCCGGCTCCCATCTTCACCGATGACCCCGAGGATCTGACCCGGCTCGATCGTCGACTCAACCGACTACTGGACTTCTACCTGCCCTACATCGGTGGGAACCGCCACTTCGATCGCACCAACACCGACGCGGTCGTCGGTGACCGGCTCGACTACCCGTTGCCGCCGTTGGTCATCGAGCGGCTGGTGCAGACCTGGCTCGACCAGCACGCCGCCGACGAGCCCGACGAGTAGCCCAGTCCCGAGGCCTCAGGCGCTGAGGAACTCGGCGATGCGCTCGGTCGACACCCGACGGGTGAGGTCCGAAGGGTCCACCAAGGTGGTGGCATCGAGGTACACCCGGGGCGTGCGGTAGAGCTCGCGAACCGCAATCCAGTGCGCCGGCGACAAGTATTCGTCGGGCTGGTTCTCCAGCAGCCACTCACGCACCCGCGGCGCGTGCTTGGCACTCATCTTGGGGAACAGGTGATGCTCGACGTGGTGGCTGAAGTTGAAGTGGATGGCGTCGATGACCGCCAACGTGTTGACGCTCATCGAGTTCTCGACCGGGTTGTTGGTCTCGGCGAGCGGCCGCATGAAGTGGTTGGTGGAGATGTAGCTCATCACGGTGGCGTTGGCCGTGACGAAGGGGATCGCCACCACGAACAGTCCGACGAACGGCCCGGCCACGAACGCCAATGCACCCCACGCCAGCAGGCCGACCACGCTGTCGAGGATGGCGCGGCGACGGTTGAGCTGTTCGAAGCCACGCATGTAGCGGGACTGCAGCCACAGCACGACCTGGCCGTGGAAGGCGAACCAGTAGCCGAGGAAGAGGAAGCTCAGCGGGTGACCGGAACCTGGGGCGAGCTGGGCCACGAACCGGGTCGACGGCATGCGCTCGTAGCGCGCCATGGTGCCGAACCCGTCAGGATCGGAGTTCCCCATGTTGGTCCGGTTGTGGTGGACCTGGTTGTGCCACACCCGCCACAAGGCGGGCGACACCAGCATCGGACCGAAGCCGCAATACCCCAGCACGGTCTGGAGTCGACGGGACTGCACCATCGAACCGTGCAGTGCTTCGTGGGCGAGGAATCCGAGCGCACCCATGGCCTGGCCCATCACGAGCGCGATCACGATGCGCACCGGCCAGGCAGGCGACAACGCCAGCTGCGCCACGATGCTGCCGATCACGATCGCCACCAGGGGTGCGAACCACAGCGCCCGCCACGGCTGCGGCGTG
Organism: Acidimicrobiales bacterium; assembly: GCA_038327485.1. Classification (GTDB taxonomy): domain Bacteria; phylum Actinomycetota; class Acidimicrobiia; order Acidimicrobiales; family Microtrichaceae; genus JBBQLA01. The sequence continues at coordinate 3,931 of JBBQLA010000149.1, read as the reverse complement.
AACGTGTCGGCGGCAAGGTCGCGGCGGATGGCGGCACGAATGACGGCCTCGGGTGGCGGCGCGGTGGCGCTGCGGCTGCCGGCGCGTCCGGAGATCTCGGTGACCTCGGTGGTGGAGTTCATGGTGCGACCTTTCGATCGGGAAGGCGGGGTTCCTACGGTGGAGTAACTTACGTTTCCGTAACCTACTACTCCGTAACTTACGCAACCGTAGTAAGCTGGTCAACGTGACAGACCGCACACGCCAACGACTGTCGGCCGCCGATCGACGCGCCCAGCTCATCGAGGTCGGACGCACCGTCTTCGCCGAGCGCGGCTTCGACGGCACCGCGGTCGAAGAGATCGCTGAGCGGGCCGGCATCTCCAAGCCGGTCGTCTACGAGCACTTCGGCGGGAAGGAAGGCCTGTACGCGGTCATCGTCGATCGCGAAATGGAGCTGGTCATCGAGACCATCTCCTCGGCCATCTCCGAAGGGCTGCCTCGCGAGCGGGTCGATGCGGCGACGCTGGCGTTCCTGGTCTACGTGCGCGACCACCCTGACGGCTTCGCCATCCTCTCCCACGACGCCCCATCGAACAGCGGCTACGCCAGCCTGCTGGCCGAGGTCGGCGATCGGGTGGGCAAGATCTTCGCCACCGAGTTCAAGCGGGCCGGCTACGACCCCAAAGCGGCGCCGATCTATGCCCAGGCACTGATCGGGATGGTGAGCTTCGTGGGCCAGTGGTGGACCGACGACCGCTCACGCAGCATCGAGGATGTCGCGTCGCACCTGTCGGCGCTGTGCTGGATGGGCCTGCGGCACCTTCCCAAGAAGCCCACCAAGCTCAAGAAGTAGCGCCGCCGCGAGACGCCCGCCCGAACTTCAGGCGCTGACGTCGAGGTGGGCGATGACCCGGGTCACCTCGAGCTCGATGGTGCACTCCCCCGGAACGGCGTTGCGATCGGCGAACTCCTGGCCCCGATCGGCCCCCATGTAGCGGGCCACGCACTCGAAGGCGATGCGGCGGGTCAGCTCGTCGTCATCGGTGCGGATGGTGGCCAGCGCATCGATGGCCACGAACGAATACGGCGGGGTCTCGTCATCGATCGTCAGGCAGATGCGCGGGTCACGAGCGATGGCCTTGCCCTTGGCGCTCGACGTCGAGGTCTGAAACCGGATGACTCCGTCGTCGCTCAGCACGAACCACACCGGCACCACCATCGGGCGGCCATCCTTTCGGATTACCCCCAACTTGCCGGTGCGGGTCCCGACGCTGATGAAGGCTTTCCATTGCTCATCGGTCATCTCTGCCATGGCTGCGAGCCTACGGGCGCGGACCAACGTCAGATCAGGCTCACATCGCCCATCACTTCGACCAGCGACGGCCCCCGGTGGGCCAAGGCGACGGTGAGCGCAGCGTCGAGGCCGGCTCGATCGGTCACTCGGAGACCCAACGCACCGCAGTTGGTGGCGTAGTCGGCGAAGTTGGGATTCACCAACGACGTCTTCCAGACCTCCATCTCCACCGCCCGCTGCTCCTTGCTGATCTTGCCCAGCTCGGAGTTGTTCAGCAGCACGTGGCAGATGTCCATGTCGTAGGCCACCGCAGTGGTGGTCTCGGCCAAGTACTGACCGAAGCCGCCATCGCCGGTGACGGCCACGACGCGGCGACCGGTGTCCGCCGCCCACGCCCCCATCGCTGCGGGGAAGCCGAAGCCGATCGAACCCAGGTACCCCGACATGAGCACCGACTGCTCGCGGCATTCGAAATAGCGGCCGAACGAATAGGCGTTGTTGCCGACGTCGACGGTCAGCACGGCGTCGGCGGGCACCAGCCGACTCATGGCCTCGAACAACGCGGCCGAGCTCACCCCGTGGCCCCGGTCGTCGCTCAGCCGACGAGCCTTCTCGTCACGCCACAGCGACCACCTCGTCGCCACGTCGTTGCGCTGATCGACCCGCTCCGCCGATGGTTCGACCGCCGCCGCCAGCAGCTCCGCCGTCACCCCCACGTGGCCCAACAACGGCACCGTCACCGGATGGAATCGTCCCAACGCCATCGGGTCGAAATCGACCTGGATGATCGGCTTGTACGGAGCGATACCGGTGTGATTCGAGAACGATGCGCCGAACACCACCAACAGGTCCGACTCGTTCATCAGCCACGACGCCACCGGCGTTCCGCTTCGACCGAGCACACCACACCCCAGGCGGTGGTGATCCGAGATGAGGCCCTTGGCCTTGAAGGTGGTGAGTACCGGCGCACCCAGCGATTCGGCCAGCGCCGTGACCGACGCCATGTCCTCGCGAGCTCCGTGGCCCACGACGATCACCGGTCGGTGAGCTGCGGCCAACAACTCGACTGCCTGCGCGAACGGTTCGGCCGGCGGCGCGATGCGGGCGTCGGCGATGCGGCCTTGAGGGCGCGATGCTGCGGCGGAGCCGGCCGGCTGCACCTGGACCTCATCGGGCAGGATCAGATGCGCCACCTCACGACCGACGATGGCGTGCTTCATGGCCATCGCAGCCAGCTCGGCGTGGTCAGACCCCGACAGCACGGTCTGCGAGTAGCCGGCAACGTCTGCGAACGCCGCAGCCAGATCGAGGTCCTGGAATGCGCCGCGGCCCAGCACCTTCGACGGCACCTGTCCCGAGATGGCCAGCACCGGCGAGCGGTCGACCTTGGCGTCGTACAGGCCGGTCAACAGGTTGGTGGAGCCCGGCCCGGCGATGCCGAAGCACGCCGCCGGACGACCGGTCAGCTTGCCGTAGGCCGACGCCGCGAACGCCGCCGCCCCTTCGTGACGGATGCCGAAGAACCGCAGCGCTCCCTGCTCCTCCTGACGGCGCAAGGCATCGGCGAACCCGAGGTTCGAGTGCCCGACCATGCCGAAGACAGCGGTGATCCCCCACTCCACCAGCGTCTCGACGATGACGTCGGACACGTCGCGCTCGTGGGGCCGCTGGGGTCGGATGGCCACGTACACGCCGTCGTCGCGTACCTCCACCGGGAACGACTCGGGGCGATCACTGAACCCGCCGGGCGGCACCCCGTCAAGCGGGTCGTAGTCGTAGCCATGCCATGGGCAGCGCAGCCAGCCGTTCTCGATGGAGCCTTCGCCGAGGGGTCCGCCCTGATGGGGGCAATGGTTGTCGAGGGCCCCGTAACGACCATCGCAGTGGGTCAACGCCACACTGCGATGACCTGCGACCACGGTGGTGACCCGACCCTCGGCCAGCTCGTCGAGTTCCGCGACTTTCCACCACACCTCGGTCACCGGCGGGGTTCCCACCTGAATCGACGCAATGCCACGGCGATCCCGACGGCACCCCAAGCCAACAACACCGCCACGTTCTTGAGGCTGATGCCGATGCCTCCCCCGAACGGGTTGAACACCGCGACCATCGCCTCGTTGAGGTGACGCACCGGGAACACGTTGGCGATCTTGGCGATGACCGACGTGTCGGAGACCTTGCCGAAGGTGCCCGAGATGAACAACAGCGGGAAGAGGACGAAGTTGATGATGGCGGGCGCCGCGTCCTCGTTGGGGACGAAGGTCGACACCGCCATGCCGAGGGCACTGAAGCAGAACGCGCCGCAAGCGATCGCCACGACCAACGCCAGATAGCGACCGGGCCACGTCACGCCATAGGCAATGAAGCCGAGCGCCATCACGAGCCCCGACAGGATCAACGACACCAACATCACGTTGGCGACGATTCCGGCCAAGTAGGTGATCGGCGACAGTGGCGTGCCCCGGGTCCGCTTCAGCAGTCCGTTCTCGCGGCGGATACAGATGGTGAAGGCGAGGTTGGTGTAGCAGGCCGAGATGAGCCCGAAGGCCATGATCGCCGGCACGTAGTACTGGGCGAACTTCACCTTGCCGCCGGTGAGTCCGACCGTGTCGTTGCCGTTGATGGCAGTGAAGATCACCAGGAACAGCAACGGAA
>JBBQLA010000148.1:0-6361 GCA_038327485.1 Acidimicrobiales bacterium | reverse complement strand
GTTGATGCGCACGACGTGGTCGATGTTCCCGTACAGCTCGGGGTACAGATCGGGCTGCAGGATGGTGTCGAGCACTCCGAGCTTCGACATCTCCTTGGTCTTGAAGTTCTCGGGATCGTCGAGCACTTCGCCGTCGCGGTTTCCGAGGATGTTGGTGGAGTACCAGCCGCGCAGTCCGAGCATGCGGGCCTTGAAACCAGGAGCCAGGATGGTCTTCATCAAGGTCTGGCCGGTCTTGAAGTCCTTGCCCGTGATCGGCACGCCGTTCTGCTTGGCCAGTTGTTCCATCACCGGCAGATCGATCGACAGGTTCGGAGCACCGTTGGCGTACGGAACACCGGAGGCCAATGCCGCGTAGGCATAGATCTGCGACGGGGCGATGTTGGGGTCGTTGGCCTTGAGTCCGGCCTCGAAGCTCTCGATGGTGTCCTGCACCGGGGTGGGCTCCTGGTAGGCCTCGGTCGACCCGCACCACACCATCACGACCCGCTCGCAGTTGTTCTCGGTCCGAAACCGCTCGATGTCGGCGATGACCTGCTGGGCGAGATCCCACTTAGTCTCACCCGTCTTCACCCGTACGCCGTCGAGTCGGCTGACCCAGCGTTGGTCGAACACCGCGTCCATCGCGACGATGCCTTCGAGCTCCGACGACAGCGGGTTCAAATCCTCGTTGGTCAACACGCCGGAGGTGCGGGCGGCTTCCAACGCGTTGGGGGTGATCGGGTCCCATCCACCGAACACGACGTCGTCGAGCGACGCCAGGGGGACGAACTCACGGATCAGCGGGTTGTTGCCGGCGGTGCGTTCGCCGATTCGAATACGGGCCATCTGCGTCAGCGAGCCGATGGGGTGGGCCAACCCGAGGCGGGTGGCGATGACCCCGGCGTAGGCAGTGGAGGCGACGGCTCCCATCCCGGGCGTGAGGATTCCGAGGCGGCCGGTGGCGGGAGCGATGTCGAGAGGCGTGGGCATACCTGAGTCTCCCCCTCGTCTCACGTGAACTCAAGCACCTATCCCATAAGCTCAAGTGATGTCTTCTGATTGGTCACTTCAGCAACTCGGCTACCTCCGCGAGGTCGTCCGCTCGACCACATGGACCGAGGCGGCCGAGCGGCTCGGCGTGTCCCAACCGGCCCTCTCGCAAGGGTTGGCGCAACTGGAACGACACCTGGGGGTCGACCTCTTCGAGCGGCGCGGCCGCCATCGCGTGCTCACCGACGCCGCCGCTCCCCTGATGGAGTTGGCCGAACGGGTACTGGTGGCAGCCGATGATCTCTCGGCGGTGGCGGCCCGCTTGTCGCGAGGCGATCTCGGGCCGCTGCGAGTCGGGATGATCGACGTGGCCGCACTGCACACCAGTCCCGAGGCCATCACCACCTTCCGCCATCGCCACCCGGAGGTGGAGCTGCGGTTGATGGTCGCCCCGTCCAGCCGCCTGCTGGCGTCGCTGATGGCGGGGGCGCTTGACCTCGCCGTTGTGGTCCGACCCGAGGAGCTGCCTGCTGGCGTCGATTCCAGCTCGCTCGTCGACGAAGCGCTCCGGGTCTATGCGCCGGCGGCCACCGCAGGGGACCTGCCAGCAGCGGAATGGGGGCCGTGGGCCATGTACCCAGATGGCTCGACGACCCGATCGATCATCGAGCGGGCGCTCCGCCGCGCCGGCGCACCGACCGACGCGGTGAGCGAGTCGGACAACCCCGAAGTGTTGCGGCAGATGGTCCGACTCGGTCTGGGTTGGGCCGTCCTCCCGGCGTCGGAAGCCGACGCGGGAGCACATCCCCTGCAGGCCTTCCGACCCGAGCCGGTGGCACGACGCAGCCTCGTGATCACGCGCCGAGCCGACGCCCCGGTCGACCCCAGGGCCGAAGAGTTCATCGCCCTCTGCCGGGTGTAGTTCAGCCGGCGATTCCGGCCTGGCGAAGCTCGCGCCGAAGCTCCTTGATCTCGTCTCGGAGGCGAGCGGCGTATTCGAATCGCAGCTCAGCCGACGCGTCGTTCATCTCCTCCTCCAACGTCTGGATGAGACGGCCGAGGTCTTCGGGTGGGAGATCCTTGAGCTTGTCGAGCGTGGCCTGCTCGCCTGGTCGGCGCTTGCGTTGGTCCTTGCCGGGCGCCGGTGCGCCCTCGTATTCACGCCCCCGGAGCTGCGCCAGGATGTCGGTCACGGCCTTACGAATCGTCTTCGGCTCGATGCCGTGCTCGAGGTTGTAGGCGACCTGGACCTCGCGACGCCGGTTGGTCTCGGAGATCGCCGCGTCCATCGACCGGGTGATGTTGTCGGCGTACATGACGACTTCTCCATCGACGTTTCTGGCGGCGCGGCCGATCATCTGGATCAGCGACGTCTCTGAACGCAGGAAACCCTCCTTGTCGGCGTCGAGAATGGCGACAAGCGACACCTCCGGCAGGTCGAGTCCCTCACGCAAGAGGTTGATGCCGACCAGCACGTCGAACTCGCCGAGTCGCAGGTCGCGGATGAGTTCGATGCGCTGGATCGTGTCGACCTCGGAGTGCAGGTATCGGACCTTCACGCCCATTTCGAGCAGGTAGTCGGTGAGGTCTTCGGCCATCTTCTTGGTGAGGGTGGTGACCAGGACGCGGTCTTCGCGCTCCACCCGATCGTTGATCAGCGCCAGGAGGTCGTCGATCTGGCCCTTGGTCGGCTTCACGATGACCTGGGGGTCGACCAGGCCGGTCGGGCGAACCACCTGCTCGACGATCTGACCGGAGTGCTCGCGTTCCCACGCGCTGGGCGTGGCCGACAGGAAGATGGTCTGTCCGGCCCGCTCCACCCACTCCTCGAATCGCAACGGACGGTTGTCGGCGGCGGACGGGAGCCGGAACCCGAAGTCGACCAACGTCTCCTTGCGGGAACGGTCGCCCTCGTACTGGCCGTGCAGCTGCGGGATGGTGACGTGGCTCTCGTCGATGATGGTCAGGTAGTCACGGGGGAAGAAGTCGAGCAGGGTGTTCGGCGGTTCGCCGGGCCCACGACCGTCCATCGGGGCCGAGTAGTTCTCGATACCGTTGCAGAAGCCCATCTCGGACATCATCTCGAGGTCATAGGAGGTACGCATGCGGAGCCGTTGCGCCTCGAGGAGCTTGCCTTCACGTTCGAAATAGGCGAGCCGCTCCTGCAGCTCGTGCTCGATCCGACCGATGGCCGAGGCCATGCGCTCGTCGGAGGTGGCGTAGTGGGTGGCGGGGAAGATCACGAGCTCCTCGAGACTCTGCACCCGCTCGCCGGTCAGGGGATCAACGACGGTGATCGACTCGATCTCATCGCCGAACAAGGCGATGCGCACGGCGGTCTCGTCGTAGGCCGGGTGCACCTCGATCACGTCTCCTCGAACGCGGAACTTGCCACGAACCAGGTTCATGTCGTTGCGCTCGTAGCGAATGTTCACGAGACCGCGGAGGATGTCGCGCTGATCGATGGTGTCGCCCACCCGCACGTACACGAGCTGCTTGGCATATTCGATGGGCGAGCCGAGGCCGTAGATGCAACTGACCGACGCCACCACGATGGTGTCGCGGCGAGTCAAGAGGGCCGAGGTCGCCGCGTGACGAAGCCGGTCGATCTCGTCGTTGACCGTGGAGTCCTTCTCGATGTACGTGTCCGACGCGGCCATGTACGCCTCGGGCTGGTAATAGTCGTAGTAGGAGACGAAGTACTCGACACGGTTGTTGGGAAAGAACTCGCGGAACTCGTTGGCGAGCTGGGCGGCCAGGCTCTTGTTCGGGGCCAGGACGAGCGTGGGCCGCTGCACCTGCTCGATGGTCCAGGCCATGGTGGCGGACTTCCCGGAGCCGGTGATGCCGAGCAGCGTCTGGAACCGTTCGCCGCGCCAGACGCCATCGCTCAGCTGTTCGATGGCCTTGGGCTGGTCACCCGCGGGAGCGAACTCCGAGACCACTTTGAAGGGGATGTCGGCCCGCGGAGACGCCAGTTCAGCCATTTCCAAAGCCTACCGATGGGGTGTGACACTGAAACCCTCGGCGGAACCGGTAGCCGCAACCCTGGGTTCCCGTTCAGAGAACGGCGCTGGCCGGGATCAGCTGGCGGAGGCCTCGGTGGTGTCGGCGGAGGCCGCGGTGTGGCGGGCCACGAGGTCGGCCCACACCTCGGCGATGGCGGCCTCGAGGGCTGCGAGGTCGCCCGAGTTGTCGATGACCCAGGTGGCCATGGCGAGCCGCTCCTCGCGGCTGGCCTGCGCAGCGATCCGGGACCGGGCATCGGCCTCGTCGAAACCACGAAACTCCGCCAGTCGAACGACCGCCAACTCGGGATCGAGGTCGACCACGATCGTGCCCTCGATGCCGTCCCAGCCCGACTCCGCCAGCAACGGGATGTCCAGCACGACGATGTTGTCGAGCTCGAGTTGCGCCATCACCCGGTTGGCGATCTCCTCCCGCACTCGCGGGTGCACGATCTTGCCCAGCGCGGCCAGCCGCTCCGGATGACCGAAGACCAACGCAGCGACCGCCTTGCGGTTGAGCGAACCATCTGCGTCCACGATGTCGGGACCGAAGAGCTCCACCATCTCAGCGAACACCTCGGTTCCCGGGCGCTGCACTTCGTGGACGATGGCATCGGCATCGATCACCACGGCGCCGCGCTCCGCAAGCGCAGTGGACACCGTCGTCTTGCCGGAGCCGATGCCCCCAGTGAGTCCTACGAGCAGCACGGTTCCGAGAGTAGCGGCACCACCTGATCGCGCTCTCGGTTCACGATGATCTCGAATTCTCCCAGGAAAACGTGAAGCCGGCCGGTGAACCCGCCGATAGGTGGGTCGGCCTACTCCACCGGAGCCGCAGGTGATGACCGTGTCCACCAAGGACCAACCGAACGCGAACGACGTTGGCACACCGGCCGGATGGATGGCACGCGAACTGCGCAAGGCGATGATCGACCCCAAGAACGAGGACCGGGTCGAGACCACGCTCACGGCAACGACCGCACCCGATCGCGTCGCCGCGTTCGGACCAGTGATCCTGACGATGCGGCTCGCCACCACGGCGGTGTCGCTGCTGATGGTGAGCAGCGATCTGCTCGCCGGTCGACGAGCCACCATCGTCGCCTGTCTCGTGGTGCTGGCCTACGCCATGTTCCGCACGTTCAACCCGATCAGGTACACGAGCGACCTCCGCTCGATGCTGCGAGTGGTGGCGGAACTGGCGTTGCACATCGCTGTGGTCATGGGCACCGGCGGCTGGAACTCCCCCTTTGTCTTCTCGCTCATCACGGCCTCGGCCATCGCGGGATTCGCTCGCGGCTTCGGGTTCGCGCTCCGCATCGGTGCGGCCACGTGCTTCGCCGTGAGCATGCCGATACTCGTCAAGGGCGACGGTGATCTCGACGCGCTCCGCACCTGCGGAACCTGGACCGCGCTCATCCTCCTGATCTCGATCGTTGCGGGGTGGAGTCGTCGAGTGTCGGGCGAAGCCGACCGCGAACGTGACATGGCCTTCGACCGCGTCAGCCGCCTGGCCGACGCCAACGCATTGCTGTATTCGCTGCACCGCATCGCTCAGACGCTGCCGAACTCGCTTGATATGAACGACGTGCTCGACAGCACCGTCAGTCGTCTCCGTGGCCTCCTCGACTTCGAGTCGCTCGTCATCCTCCTGTTCGATGAAACCGACGGGCACTGGCAAGTCGTGCGTCGGGAAGGATGCGCCGTGCAGAGTCGCCTTGGTGCCACCGATCTGCCCGCCGGCCTGCGCGAGTCGATCACCGAGGGCGACGTGGTGTCGCTCCGCCTCGGCCCCGACGCCGGCTACGGCTTCAACGACCGGTCACAGTCGGGCCTCTACGCCCCGTTGGCGGCTCGCGGCTCGATCATGGGTCTCATCGCTCTCGAGCACCACGAGCTCGACCACTTCGATCAGCGCGCATCAGGACTCGTGTCCGGCTTTGTCCCTCCCCTGTCGCTCGCCCTCGACAACGCCCGCTGGTTCGCTCGTCTCCGCACCGTGGGCGCGGATGAGGAACGTACGCGCATCGCCCGTGACCTCCACGATCGCATCGGTCAGTCTCTGGCGTACCTGGCCTTCGAGACCGACCGCATCGTCAGCAAAGACAGCGATGGTGAGCGGGTCTCCGAGTCGCTCGGTCGACTGCGCGACGACATACGCGGTGTCATCGGCGAAGTCCGCGACACGCTGTACGACCTGCGCACCGACGTGTCGGACGAGCAGAGCCTGGCGTCGATCCTGGAGCAGTACTCGCATCGAGTCACTGAGCGCACCGCCCTCGAGTTCCACATCGACGCCGACGCCGATCACCGCCTCCCCATCCTGCAGGAACGTGAGATGTGGCGCATCACCCAGGAAGCCGTGACCAACATCGAACGTCACG